>DASUUL010000332.1:0-16097 GCA_036374115.1 Acidimicrobiia bacterium
GGGCGCCGCCGCCGGTGCCGCGGCGGGGATCGCGGGCGCAACCGCCGCCGCCGCGGCGGCCGACGAGCCGACCCAGGCGGTGCCCGGCGGCGCGGGCGGGGGCGCGGGCGCCGGGGAACCGACGGAGCCGGTCCCGACGGCCGCGGGGGCGGGTGGCGGCGGCGAGCCGCCCCAGACCGGGGAGCGCTTCTTCCTCGACGACGACGGCGACGGCGGGCCCCCGAGCGAGAAGGGCGGGGACGGCCGGGGACGGCGCCTGGCGGCGATCGTCGGCGTCGTGATCATCGCCGCGGTGGTGCTGATCGGCGGCGGCGCGCTCCTGGCCAGCCGGGGTGGGGACGACAACGGCAACACCGACCCGACCACGACGACCGAGGACACGACGCCCGACACGCTCGCAACCACCACGACCACGCCACGAACGACGTCGCCGCAGACGACCACGACCGCGGCCACGACGACCACCACGACGACCACCACGACCACGACCACGACGCCGGAGCCGCCTCCCGACTCGACCTGACGCGGTCATCCGGCGGCGGCACCGACCTCCAAGGCTGCCGGGATGGCGTCGCGCCACGCGCAGGTCGCGTCCGCGAGCGCGACGTCGAAGGCACCGGCGGCGACGAGGCGGTCGCCGCCGGCGTCGCCGAGCTCCTCGACCGGGACGCCGGCGGCACGGGCGGCGCCGACGACCTGCGCCACATGCGCGGGCGCGACCGCGACGACCACGCGTGACGACGACTCGGTGAAGCACGCGGCCGCCGCCGGCACCGCCGACGGGAGCACCACCGCGAACCCGGTCTCCCCCGCGATCGCCATCTCGGCGAGCGCCACGGCCAGCCCTCCGTCGGAGCAGTCGTGCACGCCGCCGACGACCCGCTGCGACACCCGCTCGTACACGAGAGCGTGCAGCCGCCCGGCCGCAGCCGGTTCGGCGGCGGGGGGCGCGCCGCCGTCGAGCGCGTGCACGACCGCGGCCCATTCCGAGCCGCCGAGCTCGGCGCGTGTCTCACCCAGCACGAGGATGCGTTGCCCCGGCGCGAGTCGCGCCGGTGGCAGTACCGCGTCGCCGAGGTCGTCGATCAGCCCGATGACACCCATCACCGGCGTCGGGTCGATGTCGGCGCCGTGCGACTCGTTGTAGAAGCTGACGTTCCCGCCGATCACGGGCAGCTCGAGCGCCGTGCACGCCTCGGCCATTCCGTCGACGACCTCGGAGAACTGCCACATCACCTCCGGGTGCTCAGGGTTCCCGAAGTTGAGGCAGTTCACGAGGGCCAGCGGGCGGGCGCCCGCACACGCCACGTTCCGGGCCGCCTCGAGCACGGCCAGGCGGGCACCGACCCGCGGGTCGAGCCGGCAGAACCGGGCCTTGCCGTCGGTCGCGAGCGCCAACGCCCGGCCCGTGCCCTTGAGCCGGAGCACGGCGGCGTCCCCGCCGGGACCGACCACCGTGTTGAGGAAGAGCTGGTGGTCGTACTGGCGCCACACCCACGACTTGTCCGCGACCGTCGGGGTGGCGAGCACGGCGACCAGCTCGTCGGAGAGGTCGCTGCCGGCGGGGAACCGCTCCCCGAGCGTCGCCCACGGATCGGCGGCGACCAGCGCGTCCTGGCCCGCGGGACGGCGCTGCGCGCGCTCGTACACCGGCCCCTCGCCGAGGCTCTCGACGGGTACGTCGGCCGCGGGCCGGCGGTCGGACGACACCGCGGGCGGCGCGTCGCCGGGCGGCGGTTCCGGGTTCCGGCCGGGAACGCCCGTGGCGTCGAAGAGGCCGTCGTAGACGCGGAACCGGCCGGTGTCGGTGACCCGGCCGACGACCCCGGCCCGGATCTCCCACCGTTCGCACAGCGCGAGGACCTCGTCGAGGTGCCGGGGCTCGACGATCGCGAGCATGCGCTCCTGGCTCTCCGACGTGAGCACCTCGACCGCGTTCATGCCCGGCTCGCGCTTGTGGACCCGGGCGGCGTCGACGTCCATGCCGGCCCCGGCGTTGGCGGCGGTCTCGGACGCCGCGCACGACAGCCCGGCGGCGCCGAGGTCCTGCACGCCCACCGCGAGGCCGGCGTCGAGCAGGGCCAGGCACGCCTCGATGAGCTTCTTCTCCTCCAGCGGGTCGCCGACCTGCACCGACGGACGCTTGTCTTCGTCGCCCTCGGCGAAACCGGCCGACGCGAGCACGCTGGCGCCGCCGATCCCGTCGCGGCCGGTCGACGAGCCCAGCAGCACCGCGAGGTTGCCGGCGCCCGACGCGCGCGCGAGCACGAGCCGGTCGTGGGGTAGGAGCCCGAGGCAGAAGACGTTGACGAGCGGGTTGTCGCGGTAGCAGTCGTCGAAGACCACCTCGCCCCCGACGGTGGGGACGCCGACGGCATTGCCGTAGCCGCTGATCCCCGACACGACGCCCTCGAAGAGGTAGCGCGTGCGGGCATCGTCGAGGCGACCGAACCGGAGGGGGTCCATGAGCGCGATCGGGCGCGCCCCCATCGAGAACACGTCGCGGATGATGCCGCCGACGCCGGTGGCTGCACCCTGGTAGGGCTCGACCGCGGACGGATGGTTGTGGCTCTCGATCCGGACGGCCACCGCGAGGCCGTCGCCCACGTCGACGACCCCCGCACCCTCGCCGGGGCCGACCAGCACCCACGGCGCCTCCGTCGGGAGCCGCCGGAGGTGGACGCGCGACGACTTGTACGAGCAGTGCTCCGACCACATCACCGCGTACATCGCGAGCTCGAGGTCGGTGGGATCCCGGCCGAGCAGCTTCACGACCCCGTCGAGCTCGTCGTCGGTCAGCCCGAGCTGGCGGTGGAGGGGCTGGTTGGCCGTCACCTCCGGAGGCTAACCAATGCCTATGAGTGACCGGCCTCTGAACGCCTTCCCGCTCGAGCCCGACCACGACGAAATGGAGCGCCTGGGCGCGGCGGTGCTGCGCTTCGCCACCGAGTTCGTCGAGCAACGATCGGCTGCGCCGGCCTCTGACGCGGACGCGGCGTGGCCCCTCGCCGAGCGGCTGGCGACCGCCGCACCACCGGAGGTCGGCCGCCCCCTGACCGAGCTGCTCGAGATCGTCGATACCGCCGCCGCCCGGGCCGTGGACACCGCCGGCCCCGGCTACCTCGCGTACATCCCCGGCGGTGGCGTCTACACCGCCGCGCTCGGCGACTTCCTCGCCTGCGTCACCAACCGGTTCGTCAACCTCGCCGCACTGGCACCGGCGATGACGGCGATCGAGGCCTCGGTGATCCGCTGGCTCTGCGACCTGTTCGCGCTCCCCGCCACCTCGCAGGGCATCCTCACCTCGGGCGGGTCCATGGCCAACCTGTCGGCGCTCGTCACGGCGCGCACGGCGCTCCTCGGCGCCGACTTCCTCGACGGCACGATCTACGTGTCCGGGCACACGCACCAGTCGGTGATCAAGGCCGCCGTGCTCGCCGGCTTTCCTGCCGATGCCGTACGCACCGTCGCATGCGACGCCGACCTCGCCCTCGACCCGGGTGCGCTGCGCGACGCAGTGCGGGCCGACCGTGCCGCCGGCCGCCGGCCGTTCTGTGTCGTCGCGACCGCGGGCACGACCAACACGGGCGCAGTCGACCCGATCGGCGCCATCGCCTCGCTGGCGGCGGAGGAGCGCCTGTGGTGCCACGTCGACGCCGCCTACGGTGGGTTCTTCCAACTCACCGAGCGGGGCCGGGCGCGCTTCGCCGGGATCGACCGCGCCGACTCGATCACCCTCGACCCGCACAAGGGCTTGTTCCTCCCGTACGGAACGGGGTGCCTCCTGGTACGCGACGGTCAGCGCCTGCTCGCCGCCCACCACGTCGGCGGCGAGTACCTCCAGGACCTCCGCGCCGGCACGCGGATCCCGAACTTCGCCGACTACTCCCCCGAGCTGTCGCGCGACTTTCGGGGTCTCCGCGTGTGGCTCCCGCTGCACCTCCACGGCGTGGACGCGTTCCGGGCCGCGCTCGACGAGAAGCTCGACCTCGCCGGGACGGTCGACGACGGCCTCCGCGCCGTCGCCGAGCTCGAGGTCCCGTGGCGGCCGCCCCTCAGCATCGTCGCCTTCCGCCTCGCCGGCGCCGGCGACGACGCCAACCGGCGCCTGCTCGAACGCATCAACGCGTCCCGGCGGGTGGCGCTCTCGAGCACCACCGTCGACGGGCGCCACACCCTGCGGGTGTGCGTGCTCTCGCACCGGACGCACCGCGACCGCATCGATGAGGCGATCACCGTCATTCGCGAGTCGGCACGCGCCGAATTCCGCAAATAGGATGGCCCGCTAATTCCCCCAATGGCAGGAGCTGATCCATGGCCGCACCGCGCAAGCAGAGCACGATGACCGCGGCGCACAAGCGGGCGCTGGCCGAAGGCCGCGAGCTCGGGCGGGTGGTGCGCCGGTATCTGGATGCCCTCGACCAGACCCGGCCCCGGCGCGGGCGCAAGCGCACGCCGGAGTCGATCAAGAAGCGGCTCGCGGCGATCGAGGAGCAGCTCGAGTCGGCGTCGCCGCTCCAGCGCCTCCAGCTCGTGCAGGAGCGCCTCGACCTGACCGCCGAGCTCGAGCAGCTCGATAGGAAGGTGGACCTCTCCGCCCTCGAGCGCGACTTCACCAAGGCGGCGAAGGACTATTCACTGCGAAAGGGCATCTCGTATGCCGCCTGGCGGGAGCTGGGCGTGCCCGCCGACGTGCTGAAGAAGGCCGGCATCACCCGCGCCCAATAGCGCCGTTGGGGGATCGGGTCGGTGATCGGTCAACCGGCGACGGCGACCCGATCCGACGCCGCCGCCAGCAGCGAGCGCAGGAGCACGATCCCGTCGGTGGAGCCGAGCACGCGATCCGACGCCCGCTCCGGGTGGGGCATCATGCCGACGACGTTCCGCCCGGCGTTGCACACCCCGGCGATGGCGTCGAGGGAGCCGTTGGGGTTGTGCACGTACCGGAGCACGACCCGCTCCTCGGCGCGAAGGCGCTCGAGCGTGGCGGGGTCGCACACGTAGTTGCCCTCGAAGTGGTTGATCGGCAGGCGCAACACGCTGCCGGGCGTCGCCTGGTTCGTGAGCGCCGAGTCGGCCGTCTCGACCCGGCACTCGACGGTCTGGCACAGGAACTTGAGACCGGCGTTCTTCTGCAGCGCGCCCGGGAGCAGGCCGGCCTCCGTGAGCACCTGGAAGCCGTTGCAGATCCCGACCACCGGGCCGCCGGTGGCGGCGAAGCCGGCCACCGCCTCCATCACCGGCGAGAAGCGGGCGATGGCGCCGGTGCGGAGGTAGTCGCCGTGCGCGAAGCCGCCCGGCACGACCACCGCATCCACACCGTGGAGGTCGCGGTCGCCGTGCCAGAGCAACTCGGCTCCGCCACCGGTGCTCTCGACGGCCCAGGCGACGTCGTGCTCGCAGTTGGTGCCGGGGAAGAGGACGATCCCGATGCGGGTGCTCACGCGCGGCTCAGCTCGGAAAGCTCGATCGTGTACGCCTCGATCACCGGGTTCGCGAGCAGCCGACGACACATCTCGTCGACCTGCGCCCGGGCCGCGGGTTCGTCGGGGGCGTCGACGACGAGTCGGATGCTCTTGCCCACCCGCACCTCGGAGACGTTGTCGTAGCCCAGGGCCGGGAGTGAGCGCTCGACCGTCGCGCCCTGCGGGTCGAGGATGCCCGGAAGGTGGCTGATGTCGACGCGGGCCTCGAACCTGCTCATGTGCACGAGCCTACCGACCGGCGTCTAGTCCTCCACGCCATGCCATTCGTCGAAGCTCTCGTCGGTGAGCAGCTCGTACGCCTCGACGTAACGGGCGCGGGTGCCCTCGATGACGTGCTCGGGGAGCCGCGGGGCCGGTGCGACCTGGTTCCAGCCGATCGACAGGTAGTAGTCACGCACGAACTGCTTGTCGAACGACGGTGGCGACGTGCCCACCTGGTATTGGTCGGCGGGCCAGTACCGGGACGAGTCGGGCGTGAGCACCTCGTCGATCAGGAGCAGCTGGTCGTCGATCGTGCCGAACTCGAGCTTGGTGTCGGCGAGGACGACGCCGCACGACTCGGCGTGGGCGGCGCCGAACCGATACACGTCGAGCGTGGCCGCGCTGATCTGCTCGAACACCTCGACACCGACGAGCTCGGCCGCTTCGGCATCGGTGAGCGGGAGGTCGTGGCCGGTCTCGGCTTTGGTCGTGGCGGTGAAGACGGGCTCGGGGAGCCGCTCCGCCTGGCGGAGCCCGGTCGGAAGGCGGCGGCCGCTCACGGTGCCGCGCGCCTCGTATTCCGCCCACGCCGAGCCGAACAGGTAGCCCCGGGCGATGCACTCCAGCCGCACGGGCTGGGTGGCCCGCACGAGCATGGCCCGGCCGGCCACCTCGGGCCCGGCCGTCTCGGGGAAATCGGTCGGGTCCGACGAGATGAGGTGGTTGGGGAACAGGGACGCGGTGCGCTCGAACCAGAACGTGGCCAACGCCGTCAGCACCATCCCCTTGTCGGGGATCTCGTCCTCGAGCACGACGTCGAACACGGAGATGCGGTCGGAGGCCACGATGAGCATCCGGTCGTGGTCGACCTCGTAGAGGTCGCGCACCTTGCCGGTGTAGTGGTGCGGGAGCGCGACGGAACGGGTCACTCGCCCAGGGCCTCGAACACGCGGTCGGCGTGCTCGAGCGCGCGTTCGAGATCGAAGCAGGCCTCGAGGCGCTCGCCCGGGAGCGTCGCCGTTACGTCGTCGTCTTCGCGCAGCACGTCGAGGAACGGCCGCCGCTCCTCCCAGGTGCTGGTGGCGTCGCGCTGCACGATCCGGTAGGCGTCGTCGCGTGAACGGCCCGCCTCGACCAGGGCGAGCAGGACGGCCTGGCTGAAGACGAGCCCGTAGGACGACTCCAGGTTGGCGCGCATACGACGGGTGTCGACGTCCATGCCTTCGACGATGCCGGTGAAGCGGATCAGCATGTAGTACGCGAGTTGTGCCGAGTCGGCGAGGACGATCCGTTCCACCGACGAGTGGGAGATGTCGCGCTCGTGCCACAGCGCGACGTTCTCGAGGCCGGCTTGGAGGTTGCCGCGCAGCACCCGGGCGAGGCCGCAGAGCTGCTCCGAGCGCCATGGGTTCCGCTTGTGCGGCATCGCGCTCGAACCCTTCTGGTTGCCGGAACGGAAGGGCTCCTGCACCTCGGCGACCTCGGTGCGGGCGAGATGGCGAATCTCGAGCGCGAACGACTCGATGGTGGCGCCGAGCGACGCGCACGCGTAGAGGAACTCGGCGTGCCGGTCGCGGGCGAGCACCTGCGTGGCGGGAGCGGGCTCGAGCCCGAGGCGCTCGCACACGAACGTCTCGACCGCGGGATCGAGATTCGAGTAGGTGCCGACGGCACCGGAGAGCTTGCCGACGGCCACGGCGGCACGCGCCCGCCGCAGCCGCTCGATCTCGCGCCGGAGCTGGAGCGCCCACAGCGCGAGCTTGGCGCCGAAGGTGGTGGGCTCGGCGTGGACGCCGTGCGTGCGCCCGACCATGGGCGTGGAGCGGAACTCGCGCGCCCGCGCGACGACCACACTCTCGAGGTTGCGGGCGGCGTCGACCAGGAGGTCACATGCACGCGCGAGGGTGGCGGACAGTGCGGTGTCGACCACGTCGCTCGACGTGAGGCCATGGTGCACCCACGCACCGGCGGGTTGGCCCACTCGCTCCTGCACGACGTCGACGAACGCGGCGACGTCGTGGTCGGTGACGCGCTCGCGCTCCTCGACCGCGGCCGCGTCGACGCCGGCTCGCTCCCGAATGGTGGCGGCGTCGGCGGCGGGGACGACGCCGAGCTTGGCCCAGGCCTCGACGGCGAGGATCTCCACCTCGAGCCAGGTGGCCAGGCGCGCCTCGTCGCCGAAGAGCTCGGCCATCTCCGGCAGGGCGTAGCGAGGGATCAAGGCGCTCCTTTCGCCTCAGTCTACGCCCGTCGCGGCCGCCGCCTCGGCGGCGATGTCGCGGCGGTACTGCATGCCCGGCCACGAGATCAGGGCGGCCGCCTCGTACGCACGTTCGCGAGCGGCGGCGAGCGTCGGCGCCAGCGCGGAGACGTTCAGCACCCGCCCGCCGGCGGTCACCAGCCGGCCGTCGCGCACCGCGGTACCGGCATGGAACACCGCGATCCCCGGGAGGTCCTCTGCGACGTCGATGCCCTCGATCACGTCGCCCGTCCTCGCCGAGACGGGGTAGCCCTCGGTCGCGAGCACGACGGTGACGCAGGCGTCGTCGGCGAAGGAGGCGTCGAGATCGGCTTGGCCCGTGGCAGCGGCGTGGCAGAGCCCGGCGAAGTCGCCGACGAGGCGCGGGAGCACGGCCTGGGCCTCGGGGTCGCCGAGGCGCACGTTGTACTCGAGCATCTTCGGCCCCGCCGGGGTGAGCATGAGCCCGGCGTACAGCACGCCCTTGTACGCGATGCCGCGCCGGGCGAGCTCACGGAGGGTAGGCCGCACCGCGCGCTCCATCACCTCGTCGACGAGGTCGGGGCCCGCGATCGGCACCGGCGAGTACGCGCCCATCCCACCCGTGTTCGGGCCGGTGTCGCCGTCGCCGATGCGCTTGAAGTCCTGCGCCGGCGCCAGGGGAAGGCCGTCCTCGGTCCCGTTGCACACCACCAGCAGCGACAGCTCGGGCCCGGTGAGCCCTTCCTCGATGACGAGGGTCCGTCCGGCGTCGCCGAACGCCTCGCCCGACAGGTAGCTGCGGACGGTGTCGCGCGCGTCGCCGAGCGAGTCGGTCACGACCACGCCCTTGCCGGCGGCGAGCCCGTCCGTCTTGACCACGTACAGCCCCGGGAGCCCATCGAGGAACGCCAGGGCCCGCTCCTCGTCGCCGGCGTCGAAGGCCCCGTGCCGGGCGGTGGGCACGCCGGCAGCCGCGAGCACCTCCTTCATCCAGGCCTTCGAACCCTCGAGGCGCGCACCCGCCGCCGTGGGGCCGAACGCCACCAGGCCCCGGGCCTCGACCGCGTCGACCACGCCGCGCACCAGCGGCTCCTCCGCGCTCACGACCACGAGGTCGACGTCGAGGTCGTCGGCGAGCTGCGCCACCGCTGCAGGGTCGTTGGCGTCGACAGGGTGACACGCCGTCAACGCCGCCATGCCGGGGTTGCCGGGGGCGCAGGCCACCGACTCGACCGAGGGCGAGGCCGCGAGGCGCCAGGTGAGCGCGTGGGCGCGCCCGTCGGAACCGAGGACGAGGACGTTCACCGGCGCGGTGGCCGGTACCGGGGGTGGCCCATCAGGCGGCGTGTGGGAGGACGACCGTCTGCTCGCGCCCGGGGCCCACCGACACGAAGGTGACCGGCACGCCCGCCACCCGCTCGACGAAGCACACGTAGTCGCGGGCCGCGGCCGGGAGGTCGTCGATGCGGGCGGCGCCGTCGATCTCGCACTCCCAGCCGGGAAGGGTCTCGTACACCGGCCGCACCTTGTGCAACACGGACTGGTGGTAGGGCACGTGCTCGTAGCGCGTGCCGTCCTCCGCCTCGTAGGCAGTGCACACCTTGATCTCGCCGAAGGGCGCGAGCACGTCGAGCTTCGTGATCGCGAGCTCGGTGCACGAGTTGAGGCGCACGGCGTGACGCAGCATCACGGCGTCGAGCCAGCCGGAACGGCGGCGCCGCCCGGTGTTCGTGCCGAACTCGCCGCCCCGGTCGACCAGGACGTCGCCGACGGCGTCGCCCTCGGGCAGCTCCGTGGGGAACGGCCCGGACCCGACGCGGGTGACGTACGCCTTCGTGATCCCGACGATGCGGTCGAGCGCGCGGGGGCCGACGCCCGCACCCGTGCACACGCCTCCGGCGATCGGGTTGCTCGAGGTCACGAACGGATACGTGCCGTGGTCGAGGTCGAGGAAGGTGGCCTGGGCGCCCTCGAACAGCACCCGCCGGCCGGCGTCGAGGGCCTCGTGGAGCATGTGAACCGTGTCGGCGATGAGCGGCTCGAGCCGGGGCGCCATCGCCAGGTAGCGGTCGCAGATGTCGTCGGCGTCGAGCGGCAGCCGGTTGTAGACCTTGGCGAGCACGCCGTTCTTCTCCCGGAGCACGAGATCGAGCTTCTCGCGGAAGATCTTCGGGTCGAGCAGGTCCTGGACCCGCAGCCCGACGCGCAGCGCCTTGTCGGCGTAGGCGGGCCCGATGCCGCGCTTGGTGGTGCCGAGCTTGTTCTTACCGAGGTAGCGCTCCGTCACCCGGTCGAGCTCCTGGTGGTACGGCATGATCAGGTGGGCGTTCCCCGAGACGCGGAGCCGGCTCGTGGCGATGCCCTTCGTCTCGAGCATGTCGAGCTCGGCCAGGAGCACCGCCGGGTCGATCACCACGCCGTTGCCGATTACGGGTGTGACGTAGTCGTACAGGACGCCGCTGGGTACCAGCTGGAGGGAGAACACGTCGCCGTCGACCACGATGCGGTGGCCGGCGTTGTGGCCACCCTGGTAGCGCACGACCAGCTCGCTCTCCTTGGCGAGATAGTCCGTGAAACGGCCCTTGCCCTCGTCACCCCACTGGGTGCCGACGATCACCGTGCCCGGCACGCGCGCTCCCGGAGGGAGAGGGAACAGGGGGTAACGGTCGCGACTGCGATCACGTTGGGGAAAGCGTAATCGGAATCGCGGCGACCCCGCGGGTGCGTTCAGGAACCGCTGAGCTTGGCGGCCGCGGCCCGGAGCTCGTCCCGAGCGAAGGGAGCGGCCACCTCGACCAGCGCCTCCGCCCGCTCCGCGACCGTCCGCCCCGCGAGCTCGGCGGCGCCGTGCTCGGTGACGACCACGTCGACCACGTGCCGCGGGGTGGTGACGGCAGTCCCGGGCGGGAGCGTGGCCACGATCCGTGACACCTCCGTCTCGCCGAGACGCGTGACCGACGGCAGGCACACGATCGACCGGTCGTCGAGGCCGATCGACCCTCCCGACACGAAATCCTCGTGGCCGCCGATCCCGGAGAACTGGCGCGACCCGATGGTGTCGGCGGTCACCTGCCCGAGCAGGTCGACGGCCAAAGCGCCGTTGATCGTCACCATGTTGCGGTTGCTGGCGATGATGTCCGGGTCGTTGACGTCGGCCACGGGCAGGAACCGCACCGCGTCGTTGCCGTCGAGCCAGTCGTAGAGCTCGCGCGTGCCCGCCGAGAAGGTGCTCACCGAGTAGCCCTCGTGGATGCCCTTGCGGCGGTTCGTCACCTTCCCCGCCTTGTGGAGGTGCATGAGGCCGGTGGTGAACATCTCGCTGTGGACGCCGTAGTCGCCGGCCTCCTCGGTCGCCAGCAACCGCACCACCGCACTGGGGATCGCGCCGATGCCCGTCTGCAGCGTGCTGCCGTCGCGGACGAACCGGGCAACGTGCTCGGCGATCGCGACCTCGACGGCGCCGGGCTCGGGATCCTCGATGATGATCGGCTCGCGTTCGCTCTCGACGACGACGTCGACCTCGTCGAGGTGGACGGCGTGGGTGTGCTCCGGCGGAAGACCGAAGGTTCGGGGCAGCCTCGGGTTCGCCTCGACGATCAGCACGCGGTCGGGGTCACTGCCCGCGCGATGGATCTCCTCGACGGTCGCACCCGCGTGCAACGAGAGGCTGAGCATGCCGTCGGCGTCGGGCGGCGCGGCGGCGGTGGCGACGACGCGGGCGCCGATCTGCTCGGCGATGCGCCCGAACTGGCGGAACCCGGCCGGGACGAACTCGATCGCGTGGCCGGCGTCGGCGAGGAAGCGCTCGGCGGGGCCGAAGAAGCCGCTGCGGAAGCGGACGCCCGGCTTGGTCAGCACCTCGAAGATGTCGACGAGCAGCGCACCGCCGATCTCGAGGTTCACGTAGTCGTCGCGGTCGGCCAGTGCGTGGAGGAACGACACCGGCTGTCCGGGACCGAGCGGCACGAGCAGCTCGTCGCGCGACGCGACGATCTCGATCGCCTCGGCGGGCGTGAGGGTACGGGGTGTCATGAGGGCTCCACGGGGGCCAGGTCGGCGGTCCCGGCATCCTGCCCGCTCTCACGGCCTCGGGAGCTCAGCGCTGCAAGGTAGACGGCCCTGACTGCCAGGGAGCGACGCATCTCCCCCACCACCTCCTCGAGGAACTCCTTGCGATACGTGTCGTCGGTGAGGACCGCCACCGCGAAGTAGAAGCCGGAGAACACGGTCAGGAAGCCGGTCACGCGCAGCAGCTCCTCGGTCACCACCATGTGCCGGCCCCACCAGTCGAGCGCGGCGAGCACGTGCGGCCGGCCGCCGATGAACGCGTCCACCGTCGGCTCGTCCATCACGAGCACGCCGAAGACGAACAGGAACACGAACACCATCGCGCTCACGAAGAACACCTGGAGCGCCTGGCTGAACAGCACGACGAGGCCGACGTTGCCCCACTGGCGCCGTCCGAGCGGCGGGGTCGGGATCGCGGGCTCGGGCGTGCTCCGCGCGAGCGTCGCGACGGGCGTGCCTTCCACCCGACCGACGAGGGTGTCCCATGTCTCGAAGTCGGAGAGCTGCCCGACCTCCTTGGGCAGGCGGATGGCGGCGAACAAGAAGCCCACGATCGGGAACATGGCGAGCACGATCCAGTAGGTGGGCCCGTACAGGGTCGCCGTGATCTGCCACGATTCGCTGGTGACGAAGAGGAACGTCACGAACAAGACGAGTAGTGGGAGCGCCCGGACGAACAGGCCGACCACCGTGTTGAGCTCGCGGGCCGTCTCGCCGGCGGCCCAGCGCGTCATCGGCACGAGGCCGTAGCTCGTGACCACGTAGATGGCCGCGAGGAGACCGACGTTGACCAGCGCGGTGACGACGGCAGAGCGCCACTGCCCGCCGAACACGAGCGGGATGGCGGGCGGGGCCAGCACGAACACCGCCACCTCGAGCACGCCGACGTCGTCGGGCCGCTGGAGGAGCCGGCGCCCGCGCACGGCGTTGGCGGCCATCCACGCCCCGAGCAGGATGGCGAACCCGACGGCGACGGCGACGGCGTTGAGCCAGACCGGGAAGGTGCGCTTGGGCGCGTTCGCGACCTCGATCAGGAAGATCAAGGTGAGGACGGGCAGCGCGCGGGTCAGCACGTCGCGGGTAGCGCTGTAGTGCGAGATGAAATGGGGCAGACCACGCTTGAGGAACCAGTCCTCCGTCGCGAGGATCGCGGCGGCGTCGGGTCGGCTCACGCCCCCATTCTTAGCTCCGAACCTGCGCGCTCTACGCGCCGGAACCAGCGCGCTCGACGCGCAGGTTCGGAGGGTCCTGCGGGATCAGGCGACGGCGGCGGGCTCGGCCTTGGCGAAGACGAGCCCGTCGGGCGACGCGTCGACCCGGATCGTGTCGCCCTCGCGGTACTCGCCCTGGAGCAGAGCGAGCGCGATCGGGTCGGCGATCTCGCGCTGGATCACCCGCTTCAGCGGCCGGGCCCCGAAGCTGGGGTCGTAGCCGGTCCGGGCCAGGTACTCCCGCGCCGCGTCGGTGAGCTCGAGCGCCAGGCTCCGCTCGGCCAAACGCTCGGCCAGATGACCCACCTGGATGCCGACGATCTCGCCGATGTGCTCCTGCGACAGCGGGTGGAACACCACGATCTCGTCGATCCGGTTGATGAACTCCGGCTTGAAGTGGTCGCGCATGGCCGCCAGCACGTGCGACTCGTCGCCGCCGCTGCCCAGGTTGCTGGTCATGATCAGCACCGTGTTGGTGAAGTCGACCGTGCGACCCTGTCCGTCGGTGAGACGGCCGTCGTCCATGAGCTGGAGCAGCACGTTGAACACGTCGGGGTGGGCCTTCTCCACCTCGTCGAGCAGCAACACCGCGTACGGGCGCCGCCGCACCGCTTCGGTGAGCTGGCCGCCCTCCTCGTAGCCGACGTAGCCGGGAGGCGCGCCCACCAGGCGCGACACGTTGTGCTTCTCCTGGTACTCCGACATGTCGATGCGAACCATCGCCTGCTCGTCGTCGAAGAGGAAGTCGGCCAGCGAGCGCGCCAGCTCCGTCTTCCCCACGCCCGTCGGGCCGAGGAACAGGAACGACCCGATCGGCCGGTGCGGGTCGGACAGCCCGGCACGCGACCGGCGAATGGCGTTCGCCACCGCCCTGACGGCGTCGTCCTGGCCCACGACCCGCTCGTGGAGCGCGTCCTCCATGCGGACGAGCTTCGCCACCTCGCCCTCCATCAGCCGCGACACGGGGATCCCGGTCCACTTGGAGACGATCTCGGCGATGTCCTCCTCGTCGACCTCCTCCTTGAGCATCGCCTGTTCGCTCTGGAGCTCGTCGAGGCGCGCCGTGCGTCCCTCGATCTCGGTCTCGAGCTCGCGCATCGAGCCGTAGCGGAGCTGTGCCGCCCGCTCGAGGTCGCCCTCGCGTTCGGCGCGCTCGGCGTCGCCGCGCGCGTTCTCGAGCTGCTCCTTGAGGTCGCGGATCTCGGTGATGGCCTTCTTCTCGTTCTCCCAGTGCGCCACCATCGCGGCCCGCTGCTCCGCCAGCTCGGCGAGCTCGGCCTCGAGGGCCTCGAGCCGCTGGCGCGACACGTCGTCGGTCTCCTTGGCCAGCGCGGTCTTCTCGATCTCGAGCTGGCGGATCCGGCGCTCCACGACGTCGATCTCGAGCGGCATCGAGTCGATCTCGATCCGCAGGCGCGAGGCGGCCTCGTCGATGAGGTCGATGGCCTTGTCGGGGAGCTGGCGTCCGGTGACGTAACGGTGTGACAGCACCGCCGCCGCCACGAGCGCGGCGTCCTGGATCCGCACACCGTGGTGCACCTCGTAGCGCTCCTTGAGCCCGCGCAGGATCGCGATCGTGTCGTCCACGGTCGGCTCGCCCACGTACACGGGTTGGAACCGGCGCTCCAGCGCGGCGTCCTTCTCGATGTGCTTGCGGTACTCGTCGAGGGTCGTCGCGCCGATCATGCGCAGCTCGCCGCGCGCCAGCATCGGCTTGATCATGTTGCCGGCGTCGACCGCGCCTTCGGCGCCACCGGCGCCGACGATCGTGTGGAGCTCGTCGATGAACGTGACGATCTCGCCCTCGGCGTCGGCGATCTCCTTGAGGACGGCCTTGAATCGCTCTTCGAACTCACCGCGGTACTTGGCGCCCGCGACCATCGCGCCGATGTCGAGGGCGACCAGGCGCTTGTTGCGCAGGCTCTCGGGGACGTCGCCCTCGACGATACGGCGAGCGAGACCTTCGACGATGGCGGTCTTCCCGACGCCGGGCTCGCCGATCAGCACCGGGTTGTTCTTCGTACGGCGCGACAGCACCTGGATGACGCGCCGGATCTCCTCGTCGCGACCGATGACCGGATCGAGCTTGCCCTTGCGCGCCTCCTCGGTGAGGTCGCGGCCGAAGCGCTCGAGCGCCTGGTACTGCTCCTCGGGGTTCTCACTCGTGACCCGATGGCTCCCGCGGACGTCGCGGAGCGCCTCGAGCACGGCGTCGTGGGTGACGCCCAGCGAGCGCTGGAGGTCGCCCACGCCGCCGGTGATCTCGGTCATGGCGAGGAGGACGTGCTCGGTGGAGAGGTAGTCGTCGTCGAGGGCGGCTCGCTCCCGGTCGGCGGCCTCGAGGAGCTGGTACGCCTCCGGCGACAGCTGCGCCTGCTGGGCGGTGGCGCCGTACACCTGCGGGATGCGGCCCAGCGCCTCGTCGACGAGGTCGCGCACGACCTTGGTCGAGACGCCCATGCGCTCGAGCACGGGCAGCACCACGCCCTCCGGCTGGCTCACCAGCGCGGCGAGGAGGTGCTCGGGCGTGACCTGGGTGTGGTTGCGCTCGCGGGCCAGCGCCTGGGCGGCGCCCAGGGCGTCGCCGGTCTTGCGGGTGAACCTGTTGGGATCGAGCGGCATGGGCCTCGCTCCTCACATCGCTGGTGAAGTTGACAACACGACTGTCAACTTCGCCATTCCCGCTCCGCTCAGGATTCTTCCTCCTCCCAGAGCACCTCGTGCACCGTGTAGTCGCCCTCGATGCCCTTGAGGCTCACCTGCCGGGCGGCACCGAAGCGAAAGTCGCCGGTGTGGGCGATCTCCTTCGTGATCCCGGAGACGAGGATCCGGCCCCCCTCGGCGAGGTTGGCGATCCGAGCCGCCACGATGATGTGGCGGCCGAACAGGTCACCGCTGTCGTCCGCGATC
>DASUUL010000333.1:0-3750 GCA_036374115.1 Acidimicrobiia bacterium
GTTGCCCGCCCCGACCATGGCCTGGGCCTGGCCCTCGCGCACGGCCTTGGCGGCACGGACGAGCGACGAGTCCTTCTTCGTGCGGGCGGCGGTGGCGGGCTCGTCGTGCATCGCCACGATCTCTCGGGCGTCGAGCAGCTCGACGCCATCGGGTGTCACCCCCGCGGGGAGCAGCGGCGTGAGCTCCTCCTCCCGCCCCACGAGGAGCACGCCGACCCCGAGCTCCTCGGTGGCGAGGAGCGAACCGGCGACGATCTCACCCGGTGCGCGGTCGCCGCCCATGGCGTCGACGGCGACGGTGACGCGTGCAGACATGCGAACCGCTCGTCCCCCGCCGGCTATTCGACGTCGAGGACCTGGCGGCCGCGGTAATAGCCGCAGGTTCCGCAGACGACGTGCGGGAGCTTCGCCGCCCCGCAGTTGGGGCACACGGAACGCGGCGGCGCGTCGAGCCGCCAGTTCCCGGCCCGCCGGCTGCGGGTCTTGCTGCGAGGGGTCTTGCGCTTCGGCACCGCCATCGTTTCTCGCTCTCTCGCTCGGCTTCTTCGGTCAGGACATCAGGGAAGGACGTGGCCGCTCGATCTCCTCACAGGTCGAGCTCGGAGAGGGCGGCCCAACGGGGGTCGGGTGGCTCGGCGGGTTCGGGGGTCTCGTCGCCGTCGTCGGCTCCGGCGCACGATTCCGTCCCCTCGTCGCCACACGTGGGGGCGAGCGGCAGCTCGAGCACGACCGTGTCGCGCACGAGCTGATCGAGATCGATCTCGTGGCCCTCGAGCGGATAGGTGTCGCCCTCGAGGGGATGGGGCTCGAACAGCTCGCTGACGACGACCGTCAGCGGCCGGGAGATCCCGGCGAGGCAGACGCTGCACTCGGCCTCCCACGCGGTGGTGATCGTGCCCCGCACGACGATCCCGTCGGGCACCCGCTCGAGCACCACGTCGAGCACCACCTGCTCGCCGTCGGGGACCCGGGATGCGGAGTTCGCCATGCCCGTGACGGTGACCGTGCGGTGCTCCTCGCGGCGCGCGCCGGGATGGGCGAGGAGGTCGGCGACGTCGATGCGCAAAGGAGTCATGTCGTGCCCCAGCGAGCGAGCGCCCACCGGCTCGCGAGCGGCCCGCGGGCGAACGGGAGCGGCGCAGGGATCGCCCAGATTAGCAGGTCGGCGTGGTTTTCCAGGATCTCCCAGGAGGAGCCGGTGCCGGCTCAGTCCTCGTCCTGGTCGAAGAAGGCGGGGTCGAACTCGCCGACGTCGCCCTGCTCCCCGTTGCCGTCCACGAGCTGGGGCTCGGTCTCGACGACCACCTGGAGGCGCTCGCGACCCTTCTGCACGGCCTGCATCGTCCGCTCGAGCACCACCTCGAACGAAGCCAGCTTCTGGTCGACGTAGTCCTCGGCCTCGTGGCGGAGCTGGCGGGCGGATCCCTCGGCCTCGTCCATCACCGTCTGGGCAACTCGCCGGGCCTCGCGGACGACCTCGGTGCGCTCGACCATCCGCTCGGCCCGCACCCGTCCCGCCTCGATGATGTCGTCGGCCTCGCGGCGCGCCTGGGCGAGGAACTCGTCGCGCTCCTTCAGCAGCCAGCGGGCGTGGCGCAGCTCCTGGGGGAGGATCGCGAGCACCTCCTCGAGGATCTCGAGCACCTCCTCCCGGTTGACCATCACGGATGCCGACATCGGCATCGACCGCCCGGTCTCGATCAGCTCCTTGAGTTGGAGCAACAACGTCTCGACGTCGTATGCGGCCTGGTCGCTCATGAGCAACGGCTCACGAATCGCCACCGAAGCGCGCCACCAGCCGTTTGGCCACGAGCGGCGGGACCATGCTCGAGACGTCGCCACCGAAGCGCGCCACCTCGCGGACGAGGCTGGACGAGAGGAACGAGTGCTGGGGGCTCGTGGAGATGAAGAAGGTATCGATCCCCGAGAGGCGCTGGTTCATCTGCGCCATCTGGAGCTCGTAGTCGAAGTCGGACACCGCCCGGAGACCCTTGACGATGGCCTCGGCGCCGTGCTCCTTGGCGAAGTCGACGAGCAGGCCCTTGAAGAACTCGATCCGCACGTTGTCGAGGTCGGCGGTGACTTCTCGCAGCATCTCCTGGCGCTCCTCGAGCCCGAACATCGACTGCGCCTTCTGCGGATTGCGGATCACCGCCACGATCACGTCGTCGAAGTGGCGCGCGGTCCGCTCGATGATGTCGAGATGGCCGTTGGTGACGGGGTCGAAGGAACCCGGGCACAGCGCAGTGGCCACGCGTTCTGTCTCCTACTGATCGGTTTCGGCGACGCTCACGAGCGTATCGCCGTAGGCCCGCTCCCACATGCCTGCCCAGCCTTCCGGCCACGCCGGTCCGGCGGCCTCACGGCCTCCTCGTTCGACGACGACCGTGGCGCGGGCCGCCAGCCAGCCCCGCTGGGCGAGGCCGGCCAGCACGGCTTCGAGCTCGGCGGGCGGCTGGCCGTACGGGGGGTCGAGGAACACGAGATCGAACGGCGCCTCGGCGGGCGGGGGGCGACGGGTCACGCTCTCGGCAGTGCCGCGCTGCACGCGTGCCCGCTCCGTGAAACCGGTGGCAGCCAGGTTGCGTTCGACCGCGGCGACGGCGGCGCGGTCATGGTCGACCAGCACCGCGCGCGCGGCGCCGCGTGAGAGCGCCTCGATCGCGAGCGCGCCGCTGCCGGCGTACAGGTCGAGCACGACGGCACCCGCCACGCGGGCGTCGCCGAGAGCGGCGAACAGCGATTCCTTCACCCGATCCTTCGTGGGTCGCGTCGAAGTGCCTGCGGGCGCCACGAGCCGTCGTCCGCCGACGCTCCCACCGACGACGCGCAGGCGCGGGGGCTTCATCAGCTCTTGAAGAGGAACTCGACCGCGTCGCCGAGGAGGTCCTCGACCTCCTCGCGCAGCGCGGCGTGGCGTTCGAGCTTCGGGTCGGCGTCGAGGATGCGCTCGGCGGCATCGCGGGCCGCCACCACGTAGCGCTCGTCGCGGGGGATGCGGCCCAGCTTCAGGTCGCTGAAGCCCGCCTGCCGCTCGCCGAAGACCTCACCGGCTCCCCGGATCTCGAGGTCGCGTTCAGCGAGCACGAACCCGTCGGTCGACTCCACCATCGCCTCGAGACGGGCCTTGCCCTCGGGCGTGGTCGGGTCGGCGAACAGGAAGCACCACGACGGGTGACTCGCGCGCCCGACCCGCCCGCGGAGTTGGTGCAGCTGCGACAGACCGAAGCGGTCCGCGTCTTCGACCACCATCACGGTCGCATTGGGCACGTCGACGCCGACCTCGATCACCGTGGTGGCCACGAGCACGTCGAGCCGGCCGGCGCGGAAGTCGCTCATCACGGCTTCCTTGTCGGCCGCCTTCATCTGCCCGTGCAGCAGGCCCAGGCGCAGGCCCTCGAGCTCGTCGGCGCGCAGGCGCTCGAGCTCCTCGGTCGCGGCCTTGGCCTCGACCCGGGGCGACCCCTCGACGAGCGGACACACGACGTACGCCTGCCGCCCCGCCGCCACCTCGGCGCGGAGGCGCTCGTAGGCACCGGCGCGTTCGAGCGGCCCGGGCCCGATCGCTTCGGTGGTCACCGGTGTACGCCCGGGAGGCATCGTGCGCAGCTCCGACTTGTCGAGGTCCCCGTAGATCAAGAACCCCGCCGTGCGCGGGATCGGTGTGGCGGTCATCACCAGCAGGTGCGGATTGCTCCCCTTGGTACGCAACGCGGCGCGCTGCTCCACACCGAAGCGGTGCTGTTCGTC
>DASUUL010000334.1:0-10310 GCA_036374115.1 Acidimicrobiia bacterium
GCGGGTTCGTCGAAGTGGTGCTCGCGACGCACGAGGAGCCCGTCGTGGTCGCCCGCCCCGGGGAGCTTCACCGTCCAGCCCTCGTCGCTGCGATGGCGCAGGCTCGCCCCCGCGCGCACGAGGCGCAGGTCGGCCGTGTCGTAATACGTGGCCTGGAGATCGACGGTCTCGGCGGGTCCGACTCCGACACCGGGGACGACGCCGGTCAGGTCGGGGAGTCGGAAACCCGGCGCCGGCGCGAGCTTGACCTCACGCTCGCGCATCGGGCGCCCGGGCGGTGGGCTGGCCACGGGCGATGGCGAGCTCCTCGAGACGTCGGTGCGTGTCGACACCCTGCAGCGTGGATACCCGGTGCCACGTCGCGTCGCTCGCCAGCTCCCATGCGAGCGTGTCGTCGGCGAGGTTGATCTCGAGGATCTCGGCGAGGCGCGCCCGGAGGCGGGGGTCGGTGACCGGGGTGAGCGCCTCGACCCGGCCGTCGAGGTTGCGGGGCATGAGGTCGGCCGAGCCGATGAGGTACTCGGCGGTTTCGGGATCGGCGCCGAAGCGGTAGAGCCGGGAATGCTCGAGATAGCGGCCCAGGATCGACCGGACCCGGATGTTCTGCGACATCCCGGGGACGCCGGGACGCAGGCAGCAGATGCCTCGCACGACGAGGTCGATCGGCGTGCCCGTGGCGCTCGCCTCGTAGAACGTGTCGATGATCTCGGGGTCGACGAGGCTATTCATCTTCATCGTGATGCGACCGTCGGGGCCCTTCTCGGCTTCGCGGCGGATGCGCTCGACGATCGCAGGCCGCAACGTGAGCGGCGCCACGAGCAGCTTCCGGTACTCGCCCTGGCGGCTGTAGCCGGTGAGGAAGTTGAACAGCTCGGTGAGGTCGGCGCCGAGCTCGGGATCGCACGAGAGCAGTCCGACGTCCTCGTAGAGGGTGGCCGTCTTCGGGTTGTAGTTGCCGGTGCCGACGTGGCAGTAGCGGCGGATCCCGTCGGCCTCCTGGCGTACCACCAGCAGGATCTTGGCGTGGGTCTTGAGCCCGACGAGGTCGTACACGACGTGCACGCCCGCCTCCTCGAAGAGTTGGGCCCGCTCGATGTTCGCCTGCTCGTCGAAGCGAGCCTTCAGCTCGACCAGGGCGACCACCTGCTTGCCGCGCTCGGCGGCATGGATCAGCGAGTGCACGAGCGCGCTGTCGGCCCCGGTGGTGCGATCGAGCGTCTGCTTGATCGCCAGCACCTGCGGGTCACGCGCGGCCTGGTCGACGAACGCCTCGACCGAGGTCGCGAACGAGTCGTACGGATGGTGCACCAGCACGTCGCCGGCCTGCAGCGCGCGGAAGATGTCGGGGCGCGTGTTGGTCTCGCTCGCGCTGAGCGCGGGTTGGGTCTGGGGCACCCACGGCTCGTCCTTCAGCTCGGGCCGGTCGAGGGCGTGGAGTGCCCACAGCCCACCGAGATCGAGCGGCGCGTCGATCACCGATACGTCCGCCTCGGTGAGCTCGAGCTCCCGGCACAGCGTGTCGCGCACGTCGCTCGGCATGGAGGCGTCGACCTCGAGGCGTACCACCCGACCGAACTTCGTGCGGCGCCGCAGCACCGTCTCCATCGCCTCCAGGAGGTCCTCGGCGTCGTCGGACAGCTCGAAGTCGGCGTCGCGGGTGACCCGGAAGGGGTGGCAGGCGACGATCTCCATCCCGGCGAACAGGGTGTCGAGCCGAGCCGCGATCACCTGCTCGAGCGGCACGAACCGCTCGTCGTCGGGCATCACCAGGAAGCGGGGGAGCAGGGGCGGCACCTTCACCCGGGCGAAGCGGACTCCACGCGTCACCGGGTCGCGCACGACCACCGCCAGGTTCAGCGAGAGGTTCGAGATGTACGGGAAGGGGTGGGCCGGATCGACTGCCAGCGGGGTCAGCACCGGGAACACCCGCTCCTCGAACACGCCGACGAGGTAGGCGCGGTCGGCGGCCGACAGGTCCTCCCAGTCGGCGAAGCGGATCCCCGCCTCCTCCAGCGCCGGGGCGACGTCCTTGGTGAACAGGGTGGCCTGTCGGGCGACGAGCTCGTCGACCTGTTGGCGGATCTCCCGCAGCTGCTCGGCCGGATCGCGCCCGTCGGGCGACACGGTGCGCAGGCCCGCCTCCACCTGGCGGGTGAGCGCCGCCACCCGCACCTGGAAGAACTCGTCGAGGTTCTGGCTGAAGATCGCCAGGAACTTGGCCCGTTCGAGGAGCGGGATCGCCGGGTCCTCCACCAGGGCGAGCACCCGGCCGTTGAAATCGAGCCAGGACAGCTCGCGGTTGAGGTAGCGGAGTCGCGGTTCGTCGGTCGGGCCCGGATCCGCCGCCTCGAGGGACGTGTCGAGGCTGGCCATCACACGGCTCCGTCGCTCGGCGCCGGGGTACCCGGTGCCGCCCTCCGGGTCGCTCCTCCGCACATCGTTTCCATGGTACCGACCGTCCCCATCTCGTTCCCTCGGCCGACACACAGCGACCCGCCCATCGGGGCGGGTCGCCGGGTGCCGGCGGGGCCGGTGGGGGATCCGGTCCCGGGCGTGCGCTCGCGACGCTATCGGGGGCCGGTTGCGGCGCCGTTTCCAGCGCAAGACCGGCAGGTGAACAGTTCCGCGACGCCTCGGTGGCAGCGTCGGTGTCGGACCTCGGCGGTAACGTGAGGCAGGCCATGTCGACCGACCCGCGCTTCGCCGGGCCCACGCCCTTCGCCCGTCTCGCGGCCGTGCAGGCGGTCGGCATCAGCGGCGACGCCTGCGTCACGATCTCGCTGGCGGGCTCCCTTTTCTTCACCGCCCCCAGCGGCGCCGCCCGCAGCAGCGTCCTCCTCTATCTCGCCCTGACCCTCACGCCGTTCGCGGTGATCGCCCCGATCGTCGGCCCCGCCCTCGACCGCGCCCGCGGCGCGCGGCGCATGATCATCTTCGTCTCCTTCGTGGGCCGGGCCGTGCTCGCGTATCTGATGTCGCGCCATCTCGACAGCCTCCTGCTGTACCCGGAGGCGTTCGGGATCCTCGTGCTCGGCAAGGCGCACGCGATCGCCAAGAGCTCGCTCGTCCCGGGGATGGTCAAGGGCGAGGGGGCCCTCGTCGAGGCGAACTCGCGGCTCGCGCTGATCAGCGTCGTGGGCGCGATCGTCGCCGGCCTGCCCGCGGCCGGGCTCGCCAAGCTCGCCGGGTCGGAATACGTCCTGCTGGTCGCGATGGCCGTGTTCGCGGGCGGCGCGGTGCTCGCGCTCAAGCTCCCCCGACCGGCGCCCGAACCGCGGGCCGAGCGGCAGCTGGCGCTCGAGCGCAAGGAGCTGCACGCGCCCAGCATCATCCTCGCCGGCAGCGCCATGGGACTGTTGCGGGGATCGGTCGGGTTCTACACGTTCTTCCTCGCGTTCCAGCTCAAGGACTCCGTCTTCTCGCTCGGCATGGCGCTCGTCGCCAGCGGGATCGGCGGATTCGCGGGTGTGGTGCTCGCCCCGCTCATCCGCAAGCACGTGCGCGAAGAGATCATGCTGGCCGGCTCGCTGGTCGCGCCGGCGGTGATGGCGTTGCTGGCGGCGTGGTCGGCCGGCCGGATCGGGTTCGCGGCCACCGCGTTGCTCGTCGCGGTCGGTGCCGCCGCCGGCCGGGTCGGGTTCGACAGCATCCTCCAGCGCGACGCTCCCGACGCCGTGCGCGGGCGCTCGTTCGCGCGGTTCGAGACGCGCTTCCAGCTCATCTGGGTGGTCGGCGGGCTCCTCGGGCTCATCCCCATCGACGCCCACGTCGGCCTGCTCGCCCTCGCGGTCGCGCTCGGGTTCGGCGGCGTCTCGTACCTCGTCGGGATGCGCGCCGCGGGCGAGCACGTGGAGCGACGCCGGCGGCGGGCGGCGCGCACGCGCGCCGCGGTGCTCGGCGGCGTGCGCGAGGGATGGGCGCGCCTGCGCCGCCGCCGGGCGCAGCGGGGAGGCGGCGCCGAGTCGACCGAGGCGAGGGCCAAAGCGCCGCCGCCCCCGCCGCGGTCGCGGCGGAGTCCGGCGCGGCGGCCGCGCACCCGCACCCCGGCGGCCGAGCCGCCCGAGCCGTTCCCCGGCGGCGGGTAATTCCGTCCTCACCCGACCGCGATCTCGGTAGAACTGCGTCGTGACCGTCGAGATCCGCCCCGTCACAGCCGACGAGGTCGCCGCCTACGTCCGTACCGCCGTGACCGGCTTCGGCGAAAGGCTCGCGCCCGAGCGGCTCGAGCTCGCGTGGACGAACCACGAGCTCGATCGCACTCTTGCCGCGTTCGACGAGGGCGAGATCGTGGGCACCGGGCGCCTGTATTCGCTCGAGCTCACGGTGCCGGGCGGCGCGACCGTCCCCGTCGCCGGTGTGAGCGCGATCGCGGTGCTCCCCACCCACCGCCGCCGCGGCCTCCTCACCGCGATCATGCGCCGACACCTCGACGACGCCGCCGAGCGCGAGGAGCCCATGGCGGTGCTGCACGCGTCGGAGGGTGGGATCTACCGCCGCTTCGGGTACGGAGTGGCCACCACCACGATGAGCGCCACGTTGGAGCGCCGCCACAGCGCATTCGTCGGTCCCGTCGGCGCCGGCGGGCGAGTGCGGCTCGTCGAGGAGGAGACCGCCCGCAAGGTCTTCCCCGAGATCTTCGACCGCGCCCGGCGTGTCCAGCCCGGCGCGATCTCGCGGATCGACGAGTGGTGGAGCGACCAGTTCTTCTGGTCGGGCCCCAAGGAGAGCGGCGCCCGCTTCCTCACGACCTACGAGTCGCATGCAGGCGTGCTCGACGGTTTCGCCTCCTACCGGATCGTGGAGAAGTGGGACGGCCTGAGCCACAACCGCCTCGAGCTCGGCGACCTCGTGACGGTCACTCCCGAGGCGCGCGCCGCCCTGTGGCGCTATCTCTGCGACGTCGACCTCGTCGAGAGCATCGCAATCTGGTCGGCGCCGGTCGACGATCCGCTGCGCTGGCTCCTGGCCGAGTCGCGGCGCCTGCGGGTGAACCGGGTCTCCGACGAGCTCTGGATCCGCGTCATCGACGCTCCTGCGGCCCTCGCCGCTCGCCGCTATGCCGTCGCCGGATCGCTCGTGCTCGACGTCGTCGACGAGCTCCGCCCGGCCGGCGCCGCCGCCGGCCGTTTCGCCCTGGAGGGCGGGCCCGACGGCGCGACCGCGACCCGCACGGACGCCGAGCCCGAACTCGTGCTCGGGGTCGCCGAGCTCGGGGCCGGGTACCTCGGTGGCGTCGCCTTCTCGACCCTGGCGCGCGCCGGCCTCGTCGAGGAGCGCACGCCCGGCGCCCTCGAGCGCGCCGACGCCATGTTCCGGACGGTCCCGGCGCCGTACGGGATGACCTGGTTCTAGGGCGCGCGTCTGGGCTCGTCGCCGGGCTGCTTCCTTGTTTGTGCGCGAGCCCCGCGCCGAGTCGGTACGAACGAACAAACAAACAAGGTGGTCAGCCGGACCAGCCTTCGGTTGCGCCCTGCACCATCCCGAAGGGGCCGGTGGGCCAGCGGAAGCAGTCCATCATGAGCTCGTCGACCTCGGCCGCGGTGGCGATGCCCTCGTCGACGACCTTCTGGGCCTCGGCGATCATGGCGAAGTAGACGCGGTTGGTGACGAACCCCCACCGCATCGCGGTGTCCTTCACGACGATCGGGTTCTTGTTGCAGCGCGCCGCGACGTCGCGCACCGCCTCGACGGTCGCGTCGCTCGTGTCACGTGCCGCCACGATCTCGGCGAGGCGCATCACCACCGGGGGTGACGCCCAGTGCCAGCCGACGACCCGGTCGGGGCGGTCGGTGGCGGCGGCGAGCGCGGCGATGGGGAAGCCCGACGTGTTCGACGCCAGGATCGTGTCGGCGCCGGCGGCCCGATCGAGGTCGCGAAACACGCGGATCTTGAGCTCCAGACGTTCCGGGACCGCTTCGATCACCAGGTCGGTGGTGGCGGCGTCGTCGAACGACCCCGTGAAGGTCAGCCGCTCGAGGGTCGCGTCGGCATCGTCGCGGGTCAGCTTCCCGCGTTCCACGCCCCGCTCCACCCCGTAGCGCCCGCCGGTGACGTGCTCGCGGCCCCGGGCGAGGGCGTCGGGATCGACGTCGTAGCAGACCGTCTCGTAGCCGGCGGTGGCCGTGACCTGCGCGATCCCGCTCCCCATCACGCCGGCTCCGAGGACTCCGATTCGTTTGGTCACGTCACCACCTTCACGATGAGCTTGCCGGTGTTCTCGCCGGTGAACAGCCTCCGCATCGCGCGCGGAGCCTGGTCGAGCCCCTCGACGATGTCCTCGGCGTACTTGATCCGGCCTTCCTCGACCCACTGTCCCATCTGCAGGATGCCGTCGAGGAACCGGTCGAGGTAGTCGAGGACGATGAAGCCCTCCATGCGAGCGCGTTTGGGGACGATGTTGAAGATGTTGCGCGGCCCCGGCGCGAGCTCGACGTCGTTGTAGCGGGAGATCATCCCGCACACCGCGATGCGGGCGCGTTCGTTGATCTGGCCCAGCACGGCATCGAGGATCTCGCCGCCCACGTTGTCGAAGTACACGTCGATGCCGTCGGGGCACGTCTCCCGCAGCCGCGCGTCGACGTCCTCCGCCTTGTAGTCGATGCAGGCGTCGAACCCGAGGTCGCCGGTCACCCAGGCGCACTTGTCCGGGCCGCCGGCGATGCCCACGACGCGACACCCCTGGATCGCGGCGATCTGGCCGGCGACCGACCCCACCGCGCCGGCGGCCCCCGACACCACGAAGGTGTCGCCGGGTTCCGGGCGCGCGACGTCGAGCACACCGAAGTACGCGGTCATGCCGGTCACGCCGTAGACGCTGAGGAACGCGGTGATCGGGTCCTGGCGGGGGATGGGCCGCACGATGTCGACGCCGGGGCGCACGACGGCGTGGTCGGCCCACGGGAGCATCCCGAGCACGAGGTCGCCGGCGTTCAGCTCGGGGCTGCGCGACTCCACCACCTCGGCGATGGCGCCCCCGCGCATCGGCTCGCCGACCTGGATGCCGGGCACGTAGGAGTCCTCGCCGGTCATCCAGCCCCGGATGGCGGGGTCGAGCGACAGGTACAGCGTGCGCAGCAGCGCCTCGCCGTCGCCGGCCTGCGGGACCGGCGACTCGGCGAGCTCGAAGTCGCCGTCGCGCACCATCCCGACGGGGTGGGCGGCGAGCAGGATTTGGCGATGACGGCTGTCGGCCATGCCGACGGCTTAGTCCGGCAGCTCGATGCGGGCCAGCCAGAGGCCCGGGGCGTCGAGCTCGGCGGGGGTCGGGAGCATCTCCTCCCGTTCCCACAGCCGGTTGAGGCCCTCGATCCCGGCCCGTTCCACCACGCCGGCGCAGAACGCCGCCCCGCGCTCGTAGTGCTCGCGCTCGAGCTTGAGCCCGAGGAGACCCTCGACGAAGCGCGCCGCCTCCCCCCGTTCGAGCCGGTGGCGCTGCATGGCCTCGTGGATCTGGGCGAACGACGTCACGAGGCGCCCGCCGACGCGCTCGAGCACGGTGTCGGCGTAGCCCTCGAGCACCGAGGTGAACGCCTGCAGCCTCGTGAGCACCTCGGTCTGGCGGGGCGAGCCGAGGGCACCGAGCAGCGCCTCGGGATCCTCGGCGATACCGCTCAGCGATGCCGGGTCGCTCGGGTCGATGGCGCCGAACTGCTCCTCGATCGCCGACGTGTCGAGCTCGTAGCCCGACACGTACTCGGTGGCGAGCGCGACGAGGCGTTGCTGCACCCACGGCACCGACCGTTCGGCGGCGTGCACGACCTCGTGGATCGCGAGGTAGAAGCGCAGATCAGCGCGGGGGAGCGACCACGCCTCCTCGAAGGCGTCGATGTTCGGCACCACGAAGCAGAGACTCGGCTCGTCGCTCGTGGGCAGCGGGAGGTCGTAGCGGCCGAGCGCGTGCTGGGCGAGGTAGCCGATCATCGAGCCCGACTGGAGCCCCAGCAGGAGCGGGGCGAGCATGCCGAGCAGGCCGGCGAAGGGATCGCCGCCGGCGCCCCCGAAGAGAGCGCCGAACGGGCCTGCCGCGGGAGTCTCCCCCGGGGGCCCCTGCTCGCCCGGCGCCGGCTCGCCCGGTGCCGGCTCGCCCGCCGCCGGCCCCGCCGGGCCGGCTTCCCGCATCACCTGACCGAGGTTGGTGGCGAGGGCCTCGAGGACCGGGCGCAGCGCCTCGAGGTGCAGCTCCGCCCACGCCTTCGGGCCCATCGTCCGCAGCGGCGCCCGGAAGCTCGCGGTGAGGCCGGTCTCGGAGACGACGTGGGTCTGGGCCGCCCGCACGAGCTCGTCGAACGCCTCGTGTGCGCCGGGCTCCACCGGCCGCTCGGCGCCCCCCTCGAGCGCGACCCACGCCGCCACCTGGCGGGCGACCTCCCAGTTGACCGGGCCCTCCGACTGCAGCATCCGCATCAGCTGCGCGAGGTCGAACCCTTCCCCGGCCCCGGGTCCGAAGGGCAGGCCCGGCGGTCCCGACGGGCGCCCGGCAGGGTGGCCATGCTGCGAGTCGTCGGGTTCCGGCTCGTCAGGTTGTGGGTGGTCGGGCACGCGGCAAGTCTATGGACGTGGTCACGGTGGCGGTCACCGGCGCGTCCGGCCTGGTCGGTCAGCGGTTGCTGCCGCGCCTCGCCGACGACGGGGCGGAGCGTCTCGTCGGCCTCGACGTGCGCGACCCCCGCCGCCGGGTGCGCGGGCTGGAGTTCCACCGCATCGACGTCGCCAGAGCGGAGCTCAAACCCGTGCTCGAGGGCGTGGAGGTGCTCGTCCATCTCGCGGGGATCGTCGATCCGATCCCCGACGAGGCCTTGATGGCGCGGGTGAACGTCGACGGCACCCGGCGGGTGCTCGAAGCCGCCGCCGCCGTCGGGGTGCGCAAGGTGGTGAGGGTCTCACCGTCGTCGGTGTACGGCGCGTGGGCCAACAACACCGTGCCGCTCACCGAGGACGCGCCCCTGCGGCCCAACCCGGGCTACTCGCCCGCGGTGCAGGCGGCGGAGGTGGAACGGCTGCTCGCCGAATGGGGTGACGAGCACCCCGCCGTCACCGTCACGACGCTGCGCGCCGCGCCGGTGCTGGGTCCGGGCGCGGAGCGGCTCCCCTCCCGGCTGCTGCTGGGTCGGCCTTCCGTGCGCGTGCGGGGCGCGTCCGCCCCGGTGCAGGCGCTCCACGTCGACGACCTCGTGGCCGCGCTCGTGCTCGCGGTCTCACGTGACCTGCCCGGGGTGTTCAACGCCGCCGCCGACGGGTGGCTCGCCCACGACGACGTCCGGTCGCTCCTCCCGCGGCCGCTGCTCCCGCCGCTGCCCGCCGAGCTCTGGGCCCGCGTCCTGCGCCGGCTGTGGCAGTCGGGGCTCGGCGACGTTCCGCCCGGCGTGGTGCCGTACCTCCAGCACCCGTGGGTGATCGCCAACGACCGCCTCGAGGCCGCGGGCTGGCGGCCCCGCCACACCAACGAGGAGGCGATCCTCGAGGGTCTCGACTCGCTCCCCGCGAGCCGCTCGGCCGGCCGCTACCTCGCGCTCGCCGGCGCCGCGGCCGTGTTCGGGGGCCTGGCCGGCGTGCTCCTGCGCCGGCGGTCCCGCCGCCGCCGCTGAGATCCCGAGCAACGCGGGGTCAGGTGCCGACGGGGGTGTGGTCGGCGCGCCAGGCGTCCCAGTCGTCGGTGAAGTAGCGAACCCGCACCTTCTTGTACTCCTTCACCGACCACAGCAGCGCGTAGTCGTCGACGCCGGTCTCGGCGCGGATGGCGGCGATCGTGTCCTCGCAGTCGCGGGCGGTGTGCCCGTGGACCATCGTGAACACCGAGTACGGCCAGTCGTCGTAGGTCGGGCGCCGGTAGCAGTGGCTCACGTGCGCGAACCCGGCCATGCGGGGACCGAGCTCCTCGAGGCGATGCTCGGGCACCGCCCACACGCCCATCGCGTTCGCCTTGTAGCCGGCGCTCCGATGGTTCATCACGGCCGCGAAGCGGCGCATGAGCTTGCGCTCCTTGAACGACGACAGGAGCTCCAGGACCGTGGCCTCGTCGCAGCCGATCAGCTCGCCTTCGGCGGCGAAGGGCCGTTCCGCCAACGGCAGGTCTTCCTGGGTGACGCGGATGGCGGCGACCTCGAGGTCCGACAGCTCGGGCGCCTCCATGTGCTCCCGACGCTCGGGCCGTTCGTGCGCCTCCACCTCGGCCTTGGCGTCGGCGGCGATGGCGCCGGTCATGTCGAGCTTCACCCCGATCTTGAAGAGCTTCAGGGTCGGCAGCTTGCGCGTGACGAGCGCGCCCGACTCCCGGTGCAGCACGTCGACGTGCTCGTCGAGCGAGTCACCCG
>DASUUL010000335.1:0-8940 GCA_036374115.1 Acidimicrobiia bacterium
TCCTTGGTGGGTCTGACGGAGACTCCATCCCAGGCCCTGGAGTCACCCCTCGATCGCGCGACCCTGACGCGAGGTCAGCGGCGATGGCTCGTCGCGATCCTGCTCGTCGCCGCGGTCGTGCGCGTGTTCTGGGCCTTGTACACCGCACAGGGCGAACCGATCGATCCGCTCGGATCGGGCGACCAGTACTACTACTGGTACTACGGCCAGGAACTCGCGGCCGGCCGCGGGTACGAGACCCCGGCCGGCGACCCCACCGCCTACTACCCGATTGGGTACCCGGGGTTCCTGGCAGCGCTGTTCTGGGTCGTCGCCCACACCCCAATCCCCGACAACCTGACGGTGACGACGAACCTCGTCCAGGCTGTGCTCGGCACCGCGTCGGTCGCGCTGGTGTTCGTGATCGGCCGGTCCATCTTCGACGCGCGCGTCGGGCTCGTTGGCGCCGGCATCGCCGCCTTGTTCCCGAACGTCGTGTTCTACACGGGCGCGTTCATGGTGGAGACGACGTTCGTCTTCCTATGCCTCGTGTGCGCCGCCATCCTCGCCACGCACGACTGGGCGACTGCTCCCCCGGGGCGCACCCGCCTCCTCGTGTTCGGCAGCGCGCTCGGGATGACCGCGCTCGTACGACCGTTCGTCTTCTTCTTCCTGATCGGCCTGGTCGTAGCGGTTATCGTGGCGGGAGGCTGGCGCCGCGCCGTCGTCGCGCTGGCTTGGGTGCTGCTCCCGTTCGTGGTGGTGATCACGCCCTGGACGGTCCGCAACCTCGTCGTGATGGACTCGTTCGTCGTGTTCTCCACCAACCTCGGGGACACCGTATGCATCGACCGGTCGGAGGGCGCCACCGGCAGGTTCCGGTGGGCCGCCCACGAGGGTTGCGTCTCACCGCTCCTCCCCGAGGTGGAGCGCTACCGCGGCAACACCCGCAAGGCCATCGGATGGGTACTCGACCATCCCGACCAGGAGCTGACCCAGATCGTGAAACGGGCGTGGTACATGAGCCGCTACGACCACGACGGGCTCCTCGAGGTGGAGAGCAGGAGCGGCGGCGCCTTCCTCGGTCACCGGGTTCGCACCGTGCTCGGTCACATCGCCGACTGGTACTACTTCGTGGTGTTCGCGCTCGCGGCTCTCGGCATCCCCGCGTTCCTCCGTCGCCGGCGACCCGCACGGCTGTTCGTCGTGCTCTCGTGGCTGGGCCTGCTCGTGATCCCACTCGGACTGTGGGGCAATCCCCGGTTCCACATCCCCGCGCTCCCGTTTCTCGCGCTCTCGGCCGCCGTCCCACTGACGCGCTGGGGGGCGCGTATACGGTCGAGCCCGTCACCCGACGGCCAGGCGCCTGCACTCGAGCCCGTCCCCGCACTCACCGAGCGCTGACTCAGGGCAGGTGCTTGAGCACCCGGAGCAACCCGAGCTCGGCCTTCGACTGGTGGTGGGAACGGCCGCCGCTCGCCTCGAGCTCGTGACGATGAGCCAGGAACCACTCGTACGACTCGATCACCATCGACGCGTTCGAGTGCACGGGTTCCCAGCCGAGCTCCGTGCGCGCCCGGGTGGTGTCGAACCACAGCGACTCTCCGTAGAGGAGCCAGTGGTAGGCGGCGAAGGGCGCCAGCCCCAGCCGGGCCAGGGCTTGCATCCCGGCGCGCGCGAGCCCGGTGGGAAGCGAGCGGACCCGCGACCCCGTGGCGGCGTGGTCGACGAGCGCCTGCAGCGTCTCGCGCATGGTGCCGAACTCGGTGGCGCCGATGTTGTAGACCGCGGGCTTCTCGCGGTCGGCGGCCCGCAGGCACGCGTCGGCGAGGTCGTTGGCGTGCACGAACTGGTACCGGTTGTCGCCGCCACCGAGCACGAACACCGGCGCACCCTCGGCGACGAACTCGAAGAGGATCGCCATGATCCCGAGGCGCCCGTGCCCGAGGATGGTGCGCGGCCGCACGATGGTGACGTCGAGACCGGCGCCGGCGGCCTCCCGGCACAGCACCTCGGCGTGGAGCTTGGCCCGGCCGTAGGACTCGAGCGGGCGACAGGGCGAGTCCTCCGTGACGGGGTTCGACTCCGGGATCCCGAACACCGCGCTCGACGAGGTGTGCACGACCTTCCCCACCCCGGCGTCGCGGGCGGCGACGAGCACGTTGGCCGTGCCGACCACGTTCACCGACCAGAACAGCTCCCGGTCGCGCGCCAGCGGAACCTGGGCGACGTTGTGGAGCACGGCGTCGACCCCGTCGCAGGCGCCCCGCAACGCGTCGCGATCCCGCACGTCGCCGGCGACGTAGTCGAGGGCGCCGCCCGGGTCGTCGGGTGGGTTGAGGTCGAAGATGCGCACCTCGTCGTCGCGTGCGAGCGCGAGCTCGGCGAGCACGGTGCCGAAGTAGCCGCTCCCTCCCGTGATCAGCAGCTTCACAGCTGCTCCCCGCGCTCGAGGCACCAGCGCACGCTCGCCCGCATTCCCTCCACGAGGCCCGTCGCGGGCTCGTACCCGAGCTCGGCTCGGGCGCGGGAGATGTCGCACGCGATCGTGTGGCCGAGCTCGCCGAGCACGTGGACGGGCTGCACGTAGCGCCCGCGCCCCTGGAGCACGCGGTCGACGCCCTCGGCGACGGTCGCCGCCAGTGCCGGGAGGCGGAGCCGGCGCTCCGACACCGCCAGACCCTCCGCCTCGAGGGCGGTGCGCACGCCGGCCAGGATCGCCCGCAGCTCGTAGGGCTCGGCGTCGGCGATCCAGTAGGCGCGGCCGGCGGCCGCCGCCGTCGCCTCCGCCCGCAGGAGCCCGTCGACGAGGTTGCCGGTGAAGACCATCGAGCGCTGCTGGCTCCCGTCACCCACGAGCGGGAAGCGCCCCCGGCGGACCGCGGCGAAGAACTGCGTCTGGCGGGCGGGCTGGTACGGACCGTAGAACCACGGAGCCCGCACGATGACGGTCTCGACGTCGCCCCGCTCATGGGCGCGCTGCACGAACTCCTCGGCCTCCAGCTTCGACCGTCCGTATTCGAGGTACGGGTCGTAGGGCGAGTCTTCGGTGAAGCGATCGGTGGGCGTGGCGTTGGTGCCGAACGGCGAGTTCGACGATACGTGCACGAATCGGGCGGCGTCGGCGCGCCGGGCGCGATCGAGCATGAGGTCGGTACCACCCACGTTCACGTCGAAGAGCTCGCGCACCGTGCTCTCGGGATGGATCACGGCGGCGGCGTGGAACACCGCCGGGGCGCGCACACCGTCGAAGAGGCGGTCGGCGGTGGCCGGATCACGCACGTCGCCGACCACGACCTCGATCGACGGGCCGACGACCTCCAGCAGCGGCGCGTCGTCCGCCCCGTGCACGAGGCAGCGCACGCGCTCGCGTTCGGGGGCGAGGGCGCGCACCAGGTTCTGGCCCAGCCAGCCGGCGGCTCCCGTGACCACGGCCGTCGGCGCGCGGCCGTTCGATCCTGCGCTCATGCCTCGGACAGGAACTGCTCACAGTTGCGGGCGGCGAGCGCCATGATCGCCCCCTGCGGGTTCACGCCCGGCGCGTCGGGAAGGAGCGACGCGTCGTTGACGCGCAGGTTGCGGACGCCCCAGACGCGCCCGAAGCTGTCGGTGCCGGTGCGCGACCGCGCCTGTCCCATCCGCACCGTCGACGTGAGGTGCACGGTCATGAGGTTCGCGCGGCTGCGCGTCACGCTGCTCCACCAGTCGACGAGCCCCTCGGGGCGCCGCACCACCGGGCCCCCCCGTACCGACGGGTACAGCTCGGTGGCACCGGCGGCGAGGAGCGCCTCACCGAGGTGCACGAGCCCACGAGCGAGCCGGCTGAGGTCGGCTTCGGTGAGGCGATAGGTCACGACGGGCGCGCGCAGCCCCGGCACGCCGATCACGCGACCGGCCCCCTCGGTGCGGATGGCGGCGTAGTACACGCTCACGTGCTCCCAGTCGGCGAGCGCCTCCTCGAAGTCGGGAGACGACTCCGCCAGCGCCATCGCGACCTGGCCCCGCCGGCTGGCCGAGCCGCCGATCGACAGGTTCGGCCCGAACTCGGTGATCACCTGCATCGGGACACCACCGTGGTCGACCGGGTGCGGGAACCGGGCGGCGATCTTGATCATCGGGTGCACCTTCAACCCCGCGCCGACGCGGCCGCGGACCCCGCTGCGGTGGAGGATGGCGGGCGTCTGGATGGCCCCGCCACACACGAAGACGTGGTCGGCGCGGATGTCGAGGTCTTCGACCCGTCCGTCCTCCGTGCGTCGGCAGCGGGCGCCGATCGCCCGGCCGTCGCGCCGCAGCACCCGCAGCACGCGACAGTTCGGCACCACGGTGGCGCCGGCGTCGACCGCTCGCGGCACGAGCGTGCGCGTCATGGTCTGCTTCACGCCCCGGCCGGCGGTGTCGTAGCGGAACACCCGGGCGAACTCGACCGCTCGCCACCCGAGCTTCGTGGCGCCGCGTTCGAGCAGCGCCGACGACGGCGGCGGCGCGCCGGGTAGGCGCGATACCGCCAGCTCGGCTTCGATCCGTTTCGCGTAGGCATCGAGCGCGTCGGGACCGAACTCGTCGATGTCGAACTCGTCGCGCCACGCCTCGGCGAGGTAGCCGGGGAGACGGTGGTAGAGCCCGCTGTTGATCTCGGTGCTGCCCCCGACGCAGCGCCCCTCGGCATAGGCGATGGTGGGCGAGCCGAGCGCGGCGGCGGGCCGGTGCCGGTACTTCGCCACCATCTCCTCGAGCGAGAACGGCTCCATCGCGTCGGGGTCGATCCACGGGCCCTCTTCGACGACGGTCACGTCGCGCCCGCCCTGCGCGAGCAGGAACGCGGTGACGGCGCCGCCGGCGCCGGACCCGATCACGAGGACGTCGGTGTCGATCGTCGTCATGACGCCGGCGCGGGCGCGAGCTCGCACTCGGCGAACAACACGAGCGAGCGAAAGAGGCGCACGTACATGCACAGCACGCCGAGGGGGCTCTCCTCCCATGCGCCCAGGAGGCGGGCGAGCGCTTCGGGCTCGGTGGGCTTGCGGGCCCCGCGGATACCGGCCCACGCCCCCAGGGTCACCGACTCGGCGACCAGCCCGCCCCGGAGGTACTCCGGCATCGCCCGGAGGGCCCCGTCGACGTAGTGCTCGACCTCCGCCCGAACGTGGGCATCGGGGCTGGTCACGAGGCTCCTCACGACCTCGCGCTCGAAGCGCAGCATGGGACGCAAGCCTACGCCGTGGCACCGGCGGCGCCCCGAACACCCGCCGGCCGCCGGGGCGCCGCGAGGCGTGTCGAAGCCGACGCCCGTGTCAGGTCCATGCGATGATGGCCCGCGTGCCCGACCGACCGCGCGCCCTGGTGACTGCGCCCTTCCGTGGCGAGGGGCTCGAGACGCTCCGTGAGCTCACCGACGTCGTCCTCGACCCGTGGATCGACCAGCAGCCGCTGCGCATCTACAACTCCGAGCAGCTCGCCGAGCGCATCGACGCCGAGGGCGCCACCGTGCTCGTGGTGGAGTCCGACTCGGTGAAGGGGCCCGTGCTCGACCGGCCGCTCCTCGCCATCGGCTCGTGCCGAGGCGACCCCAACAACGTCGACGTCGAGGCGGCCACCGCCAAGGGCATTCCCGTGTTGCGGGCCCCGGGCCGCAACGCCGACGCCGTCGCCGAGCTCACCGTGGCGCTCCTGCTCGCCGTGAACCGGCACGTCCTGCCGGCCGACGCCGACGTGCGCGCGGGCGAGGTGTTCCGCGACGGCACCATCCCGTACCAGCGGTTCCGGGCGTGGCAGGTCGCCGGCCGCACCGCCGGCCTCGTGGGCCTGGGCGCGGTCGGGCGGGCGACGCGCTGGCGGCTCGAGGGGTTGGGGATGCGCGTGATCGCCGCCGACCCCTACTCCCCCGACGCCACCCACTCGCTCGACGACCTCGTGGCCGAGGCCGACGTGATCTCGATGCACGCGGTCGTGACGCCGGAGACGACGGGGATGATCGGGGCGGCGCAGTTCGAGCGCATGAAGGACGGCGCCATCTACCTCAACTCGGCGCGCGCGGCGCTCCACGACACCGACGCCCTCGTGGCGGCACTGCAGAGCGGCAAGCTCGCCGGCGCCGGGCTCGACCACTTCGAGGGCGAGATGCTCCCCGTCGACCATCCGCTCGCCGGCATGGCGAACGTGGTGCTCACGCCCCACATCGGTGGCGCCACCTACGACACCGAGGCGAACCACTCCAAGCTCATCGCCGACGGGCTCGCCGAGCTGCTCGCCGGGGGCAAGCCCACCAACCTCGTGAACCCGGAGGTGGTCGCGTGAGCACCGATCTCACCGCCCAGGAAACGAAGGACATGCTCCTGTGGACGGCCAAGGAGATGCTGCGCACCGGGCTCGTCGAAGGCACGGCCGGCAACCTCGGCGCCCGCCTGCCCGACGGCAACGCCGTGCTCACACCGTCGTCGGTCGACTACACGGAGATGACGCTCGACGACCTCGTCGTGACCGACCTCGACGGCAACGTGCTCGAGGGCGAGCGGGGCCCGACCACGGAGAAGGCGCTCCACCTGAGCGCGCTCCGGCTCCACGACGACATCGACGCCACGATGCACTGCCACGCCCGCTTCGCCACGATGTTCGCGATCACCCGCCAGCCGATCCCGGCGGTGATCGAGGAGGTCGACGTGTACGTGGGCGGCGACATCGAGGTGGCCGAGTACCGCACGACCGGCACCGACGAGCTCGCCGAGGAGATCGCCAAGCGCGTCGGCGACCGCGCCGCGGTGCTCATGGCCAACCATGGCCTCTTCGCGGTGGGCAAGAACCCCAAGGACGTGCTGCACATCGCCGCGCTCGTCGAGCGCACCGCCGAGATCGTGTGGGGCGCACGCCAGATCGGCGAGATCGTGCCGATCCCGAGCGACGTCACCGAGCAGTTCGCCGGCTTCTACCGCTTCGGCCGCACCGGCAAGTTCTGATCCCGACCCGCTCCCGTCAGAGGTGATGCGGACGGCGCTGTCGCCTGGCACGCAGCCGCGGCCGCAGCGCGGGGAACCGTCGAGCCGACATCACTCGATCGTCCGCCCGCTCAACGCCGCCGTGACGGTCCCGCCGGGAGCACCTGAGACGACCAGGCTTGTCGTCCGAGGATTGTTGTCGTTGAGCGCCTTGAACACCGCGTCGACAGTGCACTTCTCGCCGGGACCGAGTCGCCTGGCGGCGCACCCGTCGTTCTGGGTCTCGTAGTCGCCGGCGGCGTTACCGCCCTGCACCGCAACCGCGAGGGGCCCCGACACGCTTCCCCCGTCATTCGTGACCGTGAAGGTCTTCGCGGAGCTCTGCCCGGCGTCTGTGTCGGGGAACTCGTGCTGCGCCGGCGCGATGCGCAGGCCGGCAGGTGGGGGCGACTGCTTGATGGGGACGCACGCCGCCAGTGCCAGCGCGGCACCAGCCCCCGCCAGCAGCACGAGGGGCCTGAACCGGCGTCCCGTCGACCGGCGGTGAACGGAGGGGCTCGGGGTGGAAGTCATGGAGCAACGGTGACGGAACCGGGCTCCGCTGTCTTGGCGGGGAGTGGGAGATTTCCTGACGATCGCCGGCCCGCAGGGTGAGCGCGACACGCGGCCGGTCCGCCCGAGCGGAACCGGCCGCGTGCCTGCTTGCCGATCGATCAGAAGATGATCGTGACGTGCCCGTCGCCGGACTGCACACCGGGCGTCGTCGCCGGATTCGTGGCCGACGGGTGCACGAAGCTCGCGCCGCCTCCGCCGCCACCGCCCGATCCGTTGTTGGCTGCCGAACCCCCAGCGCCGGCACCGAAGCGACCGCCGCCGCCCCCGCCGCCGGCACCACCGTTGTCGGCCATGCCGGGTCCACCTTCCGTTCCCGGCGGGTCGCCACCCGCGGCCGGGCCTCCCTTCGTCCCTGCGGTGCAGTCGCCGCCGTCGCCGCCCTGGTTGGCCAAGCCGCCTTGACCGCCGGCACAGGCATCGGTGCCGGCGCCGTTCCCACCGGTTGCTCCCGGGATGCCACCTCCAGCACCACCGGCGCCGCCTGCGCCGTCGCTGTCGGCACCGCCACCACCACCGCCAGCACCGGCAGCGAGCAGTACGGTCGTGCCTCGCCTTACGTCGCTCGAGCCGCCACCGGATCCGCCGTCACCGCCGGAGACGTTGCTGGTCCCGGCGCCACCCCCGCGCGCGGTGCCGCCCACGGTGTCGGGCGCGCCGCCCTTGCCGCCGTTCGGCGAGGACGTCGCACCGACACAGCCGACGTTGACGCTGAGCGTCTCACCCGGCGTCACGGCGAAGTTGCCGCTGGCATTGCCACCGAGCCCACCGGCACCACCCGCATTGCCAGCATCAGCTTCACCCGGCCCGCCCTGGCCGCCGTAGGCGGCGATCGTGACGCTGGTGACCCCGTTGGGAACCACGAAGTTCTGGCTCTGCTGCGTCGGCCCGGCGACACAGTTGAACGTCACCACCTGCGGCGTGCCCTTCTTGATCGGCGCGCACGCGGCGAGCGCGAGCGCGGTCACGCTCAGCGCGAGCAACGAGACGCGCACGAACTGCCGCGACGAGAAGGTCGACATCGCGTTCCTTCCTGTTGTCAGGGGCACGCGAGATGCGGGCTCCGCCTCTTTGCATTCAACCGGCGCGCCAACTGCAATACAAGTAGCGCAATCCGGACATTCAGACGTGCGCCGAGCCGGGGGCCCGGCGGTCCTGCACCGCACTACGCCTCGTAGACGATCACGACGCGGCCGTGGCCGGGCTCCGCCCCGACGAGGAAACCCGGGTTGGCGACCGCCGGGTGCACGAACCCCGAACCGCCACCGCCGCCGCCACCGCCCGCGGCGAGCATCGCGGTCGACCCGCCGCCGCCTCCGAAGTGACCGCCGCCACCACCGCCCCCGCCGGCGCCGCCCGAGAGCGTGGCGCCGAGCGCGCCGGTCGAGCCGATGGCGTCCCCGCCGGCCGACCCGCC
>DASUUL010000336.1:0-5092 GCA_036374115.1 Acidimicrobiia bacterium
ACCCCGCTTCGTCAACCTTGTTTGTGCAGTAGTACCGGCTCCACGACCGGTTCGCACACGAACGGCGCTACTGGGGCGATCCGACGTACTCGAAGTGGCCGGGGTCGGTCGTGAGGAATCGCGAGCCCGGGACGAACCCCCACCGCTCCATGACCGCCTCGAGGCGTGGGTCGGCGAACGACGCCAGCTCCGTCGGGTTCGGCAGGAAGTTGACGTCGATGGCGATGCCCCACGAGTGCCGCGACACGCCGCCCGACCCGGGGATGATCGAAGCGACGTAGCACCCCTGGTAGCCGGCGGGGTCGACGAGCCCGGCGAGCCCGGCCTGCTCGAGCTCGCGCAGCGCACCCTCGATCGCGGGAAGCGCGTCACGGTGGCATGTGACCTGCCCCAGGATCGGGACGGGCGCGGCGGCGATGTGGGCGGCCTCGTAGGCGGGATCGACCTCGAGGAAGCGGTCGGCGCCGTCACGGTACGCGAACTCGCCGAAGCGCTCCTTCACGACCGCCTGCGGGAGCACCAAGTCGGCGTGGCGCAGGTACGGCGTCTCGCCCTCGGCGCGGAAGCGCACCGGCTGGCCCGGGAGGAGTGCGGCGATGCCGGCCTCGAGCCCGGCGCGGTCGCCCGAGTACGCAACGAGGAGGAACCGCGGCACGGAGACGCCGATCGCGGGCGCACCGGCGGTGGCCACCACGAGCTCGGCGGCCCCGACGGCCTCGTCGGCGACGACCGCGGTCACCGTGACCGTCGCGCCGTTGGCGAGCGCGAGCACGCCTCCGGGCCCGAGACGGCGCAGCCGCGCCGACGTCGCCCCGAGCACCGCCTCACCGGGCTGGAGCCGGGCCAGGGCGTCGGCGTCGCTCCCGCCGCCGGGCACGAACGCCGGGTAGGTGGCGGGGTCGATCGCGAGCGCGTCGAGCGGGATGCGCATGCCCGGGGGCGCCGCGTCGACGGGTGCGCCGGCGGCGTCGGTGCTCGCCACGAGGTCGACGAGGTCGCCCCGCACCACGGTGACCCGTTCGACGCCCGGGAGCGCCGCGATCTGCTCGGGCGCCGCCGCCGGGAGCCCGCCCGCCGTCCACACGAGGAGCGGACCGGGTGACTCGGCCGCCGCCGGCCCGCTCGTCGTCGTGGACGCCGCCCGCGACCCGGAGGAGGGCGGGCCCGTGCTCGCGGTCGTCTCGCTGCTGCCGGGCTCCGAGCCGGCGCCGTCGCGCACCAGCGCGAACGCGCCGGCCGCGACGGCGAGGGCAACGAGCAGGGCGCCGCCGAGGCGCATCCAGGCGACGCGGCTCACGCCGCTCCGACGTCGAGCACCGCCTCCCGGTTTAGCGCCTCAGCGACGGGGGTGGGGGCGCGGCCAGGTCGAGCTCACCCGTCCGGGGCCGCGTCGCGCCGAGGCGGGTCGCCATGCCCCGCAGCAGGTGCGGGGCGACCTGGGGCACGGCCTGCACGAGCCCCAGCACCGCCCGGCGTCCGAGCACCGCCAGCCGCAACGCGTCGGCGGCCACCACCGTCGCCGGGTGACGCGCTCCTGCGAACACGCCGGTCTCCCCGAACGTGTCACCCCGTGCGAGCATCGCCGCCGGCCGACCGTCGACGACCACGGTGGCGCTGCCCCCGACGACCACGTAGAGGTCGTGGCCGGTGTCGCCCTGGCGGACGAGGTCGGTCCCGGCCTCGACGTCGACGAGGTCGACCGTCGCGGCCACCCGCTGGAGGTCGCGCCGCCCCAGCCCGGCGAAGAGCGGGACGCCGGCAAGCTCGTCGAGGAAGTCGTTGCGCAGCGCTCGTCGCATGCACACGACGGTACGGAACGCGACCCCCGGGACGCATCGGAATTTCGGCGATTCCGACCTCCACCGCCGGGTGGAGACCGCGATCACCGCGGACGGATGTGCGCGGACCGGTCGCGGAGTGGGCACTACTGCACCAACAAGGGGGTCACTCGAAGACGACCGTCTTGTTGCCGTAGACGAGCACGCGGCCGGACAGGTGGGTGCGCACGGCCCGAGCGAGCACGACCTTCTCGAGGTCGCGGCCCTTGCGGACGAGGTCGGCGACGCTGTCGCGGTGACTGACCCGCACGACGTCCTGGTCGATGATCGGGCCCTCGTCGAGGCCCGCGGTCACGTAGTGCGCGGTGACGCCGACGATCTTCACGCCGCGGTCGTACGCCTGGTGGTACGGACGGCCGCCGGCGAACGCCGGCAGGAACGAGTGGTGGATGTTGATGATCCGATTCGGGTACCGCTCCACGAACGACGCGCTCAGGATCTGCATGTAGCGGGCGAGCACGACGAGGTCGATGTCGTGGCGCTCGAGGAGCGCGAGCACGGCCCGCTCCTGCCCGGGCTTGGTCTCGGGCGTGACCGGCAGGTGGTGGTACTCGACGCCGAAGTGCTCGGCGGCCACGGCGTGGTCGGGATGGTTGCTGACGACCAGCGGGATCTCGGCGGGCAGCTCGCCGGTGCCCCACCGGGCGAGCAGGTCGTAGAGGCAATGGGACTGGCGCGACACCAGCACCGCGATCCTCGGGACCTCGTCGGAGAACTGCAGCCTGCAGTCCATCCCGTAGCGGGCGACGAGGGGCACGATCGCCGGCAGGATCTCGTCGCGTGCGAGCGCGAAGCCGTCGAGCTCGAACTCGATCCGCTGGAAGAAGACGCCTTCTTCCTGGTCGGTGTGCTGGTCGGCGTGGATGATGTTGCCGCCGTGGCGGGCGACGAACTCTGCCACCGCCGCCACGATTCCGACCTGGTCGCGACACGAGAGCATGAGGATCGCCGTCGGCGAGGCGCCCGGCATGCCCGTTCAGCCCGCTCGCAGGGCGCGCAACCGGTCGACGACTGCCGGGAAGGTGTCGAGGAAGCGGTCGACGTCGGCGTCGGTCGTGTCCCAGCCGACGCTGACCCGGAGCGAGTGGTCCGCATCCACGCCCATCGCCGCCAGGATCGGTGACGGTTCCAACGCTTCGCTCGAGCACGCCGATCCGGAGTGCACCGCCACGCCCTGCTGGTCGAGGCCGAGGAGCACGGGCTCGGCCTCGACGCCCTCGATCCCGAGGCACACCAGGTTGGGCACCCGATCGTCGGGGTCGCCGTAGCGCACCACGCCCGGCACGCGCGCGACGGCGTGGTCACCGGCTCGCTGCGTGAGCCGGCGCGAGGCCTCCGCCTCCGCCGCCAACCGGTCGCTCGCGCCCAGCTCGGCGGCGGCGGCGCCGAAGCCGACCGCGGCCGGAACGTTCTCGAGCCCTCCGCGGCGGACCCGCTCCTGCGCGCCGCCCACGACGAGCTGGGGGATCCGCAGCCCCCGCCGGATCAGCAGCGCGCCCGCGCCCTTGGGCCCCCCGAGCTTGTGAGCGGTGATCGAGCACAGATCGGCGCCGAGGGCGGCGAAGTCGACGGGAACGTGCCCCACCGCCATGCACGCGTCGACGTGCACGAGCGCGCCGCGGTCGCGGCAGGCCGCAGCCACTGCCGCCGCCGCCTGGACCGTGCCGACCTCGTGGTTGGCGAGCTGCACGCTGACGAGCGCCGTCTCGGGCCGGATCGCATCAATGACCTCGGCCGGATCGAAGCGCCCGACGCCGTCGACGCCGACCACCGCGATCTCGCCCGGCCCGCGCCGGCACGCGTCGAGCACCGCCGAATGCTCGACCGCCGTGGTCACGACGTGCGGCCGACCGGCTCCTCCGGCCCGCGCCACCGCACCCCACACCGCGGTGTTGATCGCCTCGGTCCCGCTCGACGTGAACACCACCTCGCGCGGCCGGGCCCCCACGAACGCGGCCACCTGCTCGCGTGCCTGCTCTAATGCCACGCGGGTCACCTTGCCCTCGGCGTGCAGGCGCCCGGGGTCGGCGTGGTGCTCGCGGAGGAACGGCAGCATCGCCTCCAACGCGGCGGGTCGGAGCCGGGACGTGGAGGCGTGGTCGAGGTAGGCCCGGCGCACCTTCGGCGGCGCGTCCCTACACGTGGGCGACGCAGTGCTGGTCGCCCGAGGGCCTCGTCTCGGTGAACCGGGGCTCGGTCTCGCCGTAGAGGCCGGCGAGCATGCCGCGGATCATCCCCCGGTCGACCGCGCACACCACGTGCGGGTATCGCTGCGCCGCACCACCGAACGGGCACTGCTCGGCGACGATCACCGCCAGCTTGCCCCGCTTCTCGGTGTGGGCGGCGAAACCGTGGGCAGTGAGTGCGTCCGCGACCACCGCGAGTGCTGCCCGCACCGACTTGTGGGCGCTGAGCGCGGGGTCGGCGCCCACCGGCGCCATGCGCGCCGCCAGCGCCCGGCCGTACTCGAAGCCGACCTCGTCGGCCATGGCCTCCGCCGCGGCGGGCTCGAGCAGCTCCAGGGCCCGGGCGAGGAGCGTGGCGAGCAGCTCGTCGCGGCGGGGCGGGAAGCTCAGAGTGGTGGCGACGCCGGTGGCGCGGTAGCGCTTCGACGGGCGTCCCGCCGATTCGTGGCGGGCCAGCTCCACCGCGAGGTACCCGCCCCCGGCGAGCTTCTCGAGGTGGTGGCGGGCGACGTTGGGGTGGAGGTCGAAGTGCTCCGCCACCTCCGAGGCGGTGACTCCCGCGTCGGAGTCGCGGGCGAGCAGGTAGATCTCGCGGCGGGTGGGGTCACCGAAGGCGCTGGTGACGGCGCTGACCGCCGCGGAGAACTCGTCGGCGCTGAGGCCGTCGCTCCCACCGACGTCGGTCGGGCCGACCTCGGGCGGGCCGACCTCGGGCCGGTCAACCTCGGGCTGGGCGTCGAGCTGGGAGTCGCCGTCGCTCACAGGGGTATTCTACCTATGTCCGTAGTGGAAATGCCCGGGTCCGTCCCGGCGCCGAGGAGGCCCATTGCCCACCGAGTCCGCCGTCCTCGAGGCCCTCCGGCCGGTCGAGGACCCCGAGCTGCACCGCTCGATCGTCGACCTCGACATGGTCAAGAGCGTCGCCGTCGACGCCGGTGCCGTCACCGTGACGGTCGCTCTCACCGTGCCGGGATGCCCGCTGAAGACCGAGATCACCCGCCGGGTCACCGAGGCGGTGAGCCCCCTCGAAGGCGTGCAGTCGGTCGACGTGGAGCTCACCGTGATGAG
>DASUUL010000337.1:0-8185 GCA_036374115.1 Acidimicrobiia bacterium
GGGTCTCCTGGGCGATGCGCTGCTGCTTCGCCTCCGGCAGCGAGGCGATGGTCCGCATGTTGTGGAGCCGGTCCGCCAGCTTGATGAGCAGGACGCGAATGTCCTTGGCCATCGCCACGAGCATCTTGCGCAACGTCGCCGACTGCTGTTCCGCCTTGGTGTTGAACTGGAGCCGGTCGAGCTTCGTGACCCCGTCGACGATGGCGGCGACATCGGCGCCGAAGCGCTCCTCCAGGTCGGTTCCGGTGAGGGCGGTGTCCTCGACGGCGTCGTGGAGCAGAGCGGCGGCGATGGTGACGTCGTCGAGCCCGAGGTGGGCCAGGATCATCGCCACTCCGAGGGGATGGGCGATGTAGGGCTCACCGGAGCGGCGGACCTGCTCGGCGTGGGCCCCCCGGGCCACGGTGAAGGCCTCCTCGATCAGCTGGGTGTCGGCCCGCCGGTGCCGCTCGCGATAGGCGGTCACGAGCGGCGCGACCTCGACGTCGACCGAGTGGCGGCGCCAGGGCAGCACGGAGCGCCGATCGGGGCGGAGCTCGACGCGCGGCTCGGTGGTGCTCACCAGGCCGCCCAGTCTACCGGGCGGGGTCTCCCGGCCGGCTCACCTGCGCTTTCGCCGTCGCTGCTGGCGCGGCCGCGGCGCCCGCGCCGGCCCCGTGGGCCGCGCCGGCACCCCCCGCGGCGGCGACTCGGCCGCCTCGGGCGCCGAGGCCGGTTCGGCCACGGCGTCCGGCGCCGCCTCGCTCGCGGGCGGCGAGGCCGCCCCGACCCTCGCGTGCTCGGGCGCGGGCACGCCTGGCCGTGCGCCGGCGGCCACCGCACGCTCGCGGAGGGCCCGGTACCGCGGCTCACGCTCCTTGAGCCACGCGACCAGCGGCACGGCGACGAAGATCGACGAGTACGTGCCGGTGACCAGCCCCACGAACAGGGCGAGGGCGAAGTCGCGCAGTGCGACCGCCCCCATGATCCCCGAGCCGACCACGAGCAGCGACACCACGGGGAGCAGCGCGACGAACGACGTGTTCAGCGAGCGCATGAGCACCTGGTTCATCGATCGGTTGACCATGGCGGTGTACGTGTCGCCCCGCACGGTGCCGAGGGTGGCGCTGTTCTCCCGCACCTTGTCGAACACGACCACGCTGTCGTAGAGCGAGAACCCGAGAATGGTCAGGAAGGCCACGACCGTGGCGGGCGTGACCTCGAATCCGCCGAGCGAGTACACGCCGGCGGTGATGATGATGTCGTGCACCATCGCGAGGATCATCGCCAGCGCGATCTTCCACTCGAAGCGGATCGACAGGTACAGCGCGACGATCCCGAAGAAGATCAGGAGCGCGCGCAGGGCCTTCTCGCTGACCGTGCTCCCCCACGTCGGGCCTACGCTGCTCACGCTCACCTCGCTCGGCTCGACACCCGCGTAGGCGGCCAGCGCGTTCGTCACCTCGCGTCGCTCGGCGGCGGGCAGCTCCTCGGACTGCACACGTATGGAGTCGCCCCCGAGGGTCTGCACCTTGGCGTCGGCGAGCCCGAGGGGTTGCAGCACGTCGTCGCGCACGTCGCCGACCGACGGGCTCTTGCCCTCCACCTCGACCTGCCACGACGTGCCGCCCTCGAAGTCGATCCCGAGGTTGAGGCCCTTGAACCCCAGCGACGCCAGGCAGATCAGCACGGCGGTGCCGGAGAGGAGCAGCCACCGCCAGGGGCGGCCGGCGAAGTCGAAGCGCGTCCGTTCGTGGATCAGATCGGAGAACGTGTGACGGCTGCCATCGGCGCGGGGGCTCACGCCGTCACCTCGGCGGCATCGAGCCCCGACGCGATGCCCACGTAGCGGGCGCGGAGCAGGCCCGGGCGACGGGCCAGCAGCACGACGAGCGGGTGCATGAAGAAGTACGTGACCGCGAGATCGAGGAGCGTCGCCAGCCCGAGGAAGAACGCGAACCCGCGGACGGACCCGATGGCGAGCAGGTACAGCACGGCGGCGCCGATGAGCGACACGAGGTCGGCGGCGAGGATGGTGCGGAACGAGCGGACGAACCCGCGGTCGACCGACGACCGCACCGTCTTCCCGCTACGGACCTCGTCCTTCAGGCGCTCGAAGTAGACGATGTAGGAGTCGACGGTCACGCCGACGGAGACGATGAGCCCGGTGACCCCGGCCAGCGTGAGCGCCAGGCCGATGCTCTCGCCGAGATACGACACCAGCGCGTAGGTGCCCGCGGCGGTGAGCGCGAGACCGAGCACCACGACGAGGGCGAGGATCCGGTAGTAGATGAACATGTAGAGGAAGACGAGGACGATCCCAATGATGCCGGCCGTGATGCCCGCGCGCAGCTGGTCGTTGCCGAGCGTCGGCGACACGTTCTCGACCGTCTGCTGGCTCTCGTCGAACCGCACCGGCAAGGCGCCGTAGCGGAGCAGCCGGGCGAGGTCCTCCGCCTCCGTGCGGGTGAAGTCGCCCGTGATGGAGACGTCGCCGGGGAACTCGGGCTCCTGGAACGCCGGCGCCGACTGCACGACACCGTCGAGCACGATCGCCACCGCGTTCTGGGGCGGCTGCTTGGGGAACGACTCCGCCGCCAGCTCGTTGAACTTCTCCCGCCCCTCGTCCTCGAGCTCCAGGACGACGCTGTACTGGCCGCCTTGGAACTCCGCGTCGGCGGAGCCCGTGTCCTGTCCGGTCATGGCCGTGGACCCGAGGTAGTACCGGAGCCCGTCGTCGTCGAGCCCGGGGAGCACGACGCACGCCTCGCGCGTGTCGTCGGCCCGGGTGGTGTTCGGGACGCTGGGCAGCGCGCTCACGGCCGCGGGATCGCACGACGCCACCGCCGCCGTGATCGCGGCGTCGTCGGGCGGCGCGGTCGTGGTGGTGGTCGACTCGGGGGGTGTCGACGTCGCCGGGCCGGCGGTGGTGGTGGTCGTCGCGGCGGGGTCGTCCTCGGGTGGGAGCTGGGCAAGCACGGGACGGAACCGCAGCTCGGCGGTGCGGCCGACGATGCGCTGGGCCTTGTCGCGGTCCTTCACGCCCGGGAGGTTCACCACGATGTTGTCGCCCTCGCGGGTGACCTCGGCCTCGGCCACGCCGAGGGCGTCGACGCGGTTGCGGATGATGTCGACGGCGACGTCGAGCGACCCCGACGACGGGTCCCCCACCGGCACGAGCCGGACCGACACGCCACCCTGGAGGTCGAGGCCGAGCACGGGGCTGAGCCCCGCGACGATGGTCGCGACCAGCGCTCCGAGGGCCACCACGACGGTGGCGACGAGATAGACGACGTTCCTGCGCACGGAGTCGGGTCAGCCGGTGTCGTCGTCGTCGAGTGAACGGGTGGCGTCGCCGTCGTCGGCGCCCGGGGGCGGGCTCACCCGCGTGGCCACCGCCCGGCGGGCGACGCGGACCACCACGCCGTCGGCGATCTCCACGCGGAGGGTGTCGTCGTCGATGGCGCGGATGGTGCCGTGGATCCCGCCGGAGCTGATGATCTCGTCACCGACGGCGAGGCTGGCGACCAGGGCGCGGTGCGCGGCCAGCTGGCGGCGCTGGGGACGCACCACGAGCAGGAAGAACGCGAGGACGAGGAGGAGCAGCCAGAGAAGCGCGAATTCCATGGGGATGAGCGGGCACGGTGCCCGAGCCCGGCGAGCCTACCCGTCGAACAGCCGCGACTCGGTGTCGCCCCGCGCGGGTGGCGGCGCCAGGCCGAGGTGGTCGAACGCGGCCACGGTCGCGACGCGGCCGCGCGGCGTGCGCTGGAGCAGGCCCTCCTTCAGCAGGTAGGGCTCGTACACGTCTTCCACCGTCTCGGGCTCCTCGTGCACGGCGACCGCGAGCGTGTTGAGCCCGACCGGTTGCCCCGTGAACGTCTCGCAGAGCGCGACGAGGATGGCCCGGTCGACCTTGTCGAGCCCGCGCTCGTCGACCTCGAAGAGGGCGAGCGCGTCGCGGGCGGTGGCGGCGCTCACGCTCCCGTCGCCGCGCACCTCGGCGTAGTCGCGCACGCGCTTCAGGAGGCGGTTGGCGATGCGCGGCGTCCCGCGAGCCCGGCGGGCGATCTCGGAGGCACCCTCCGGCGCGAGCGGCACCCCGAGGATCCCGGCGGTCCGGGTGACGATGGCGACGAGCTCGTCGGGCGCGTAGTAGTCGAGGCGGGCGACGAAGCCGAACCGGTCGCGCAGGGGCCCGGTGATCAACCCGGTACGGGTGGTGGCACCCACCAGGGTGAAGCGCGGGAGGTCGAGGCGGATGGAGCGGGCCGAGGGCCCCTTGCCGATCACGATGTCGAGCTGGAAGTCCTCCATCGCGGGGTAGAGCACCTCCTCGACCATGCGGGGCAGGCGGTGGACCTCGTCGACGAAGAGGACGTCGCCGTCGTCGAGGTTGGTCAGGATGGCGGCGAGGTCGCCGGCACGCTCGAGCGCAGGCCCGCTGGTGATGCGCAGGCCGACGTCGAGCTCACCCGCAACGATCGCCGCGAGGGTGGTCTTGCCGACGCCCGGCGGGCCCGCGAACAGGAGGTGGTCGACGGCCTGGCTCCGCCCGCGCGCCGCCGCCAGCATGATCTGGAGGTGCTCCTTGAGCCGGGTCTGGCCCACGAACTCGTCGAGTCGGCGCGGCCGCAGCGTCGTCTCCTCGGCGGCCTCCACCGGGTCGGCGGTCGCCCGCAGCACCTCTTCTCTCACGACGAGCTCCTCGTTCGCCCCGCCGTCATGTCCGGCTCACGGCGAGCATCCGCAACGCGTCACGGAGGAGGTCTTCGACCGGGGCGTCGTCGGCGCCGTCGAGCTGGGCGAGCACCTCGCGCACCTCGTCGGGCTCGTAGCCGAGACCGGCCAGCGCCGCCCGCAGCTCGGAGCGCGCCGACGGCACCGCGGCCTTGTCGACCGCCTCGACGCCGGGGACGTCGAGGCGCGCCTTCAGCTCCACCGCCAAGCGCTGCGCGGTGCGCTTCCCCACGCCGGGAACGAGCACGAGCGCGTCGACGTCGTCGTCGAGCAGGGCCCGCCGCAACGACACCGGCGAGTGCACCGAGAGGATCGCGAGCGCGAGCTTGGGCCCCACACCGCTGGCGCCGATGAGCACCTCGAAGGTGTCGCGCTCGTCGCGCGTCGGGAAGCCGTAGAGCACCATGGCGTCCTCGCGCACGTGGAGGTGGGTGAAGAGGAATGCGCCCGCGCCCGGCGCCAGCGTGGGCACGGCACTGAGCGGGACGAGCACGCGGTAGCCGACTCCCCCCACCTCGACGAGCACTTCGCCCGCCGCCGACCGCTCGAGGATGCTCCCGCGCACGGAGCCGATCACGAGGCGGTCTCCCCGGCGTCGCCCGCCTTCGACACCGCCGCCGCCACCGCGTCCCGCAGACCACCGCGCCAGGCATGGCACACCGCCAGGGCGAGCGCGTCGGCGGCGTCGGGGGGCCGGGGCGGCTCGGCCAGCCCGAGGACCCGGGCGACCATGGCTTGGACCTGCGCCTTGGCCGCGTCGCCGTACCCGACGACCGCCAGCTTCACCTCGTTGGGGCTGTAGTGGGTGACCGGCACACCGGCCCGGGCCGCCACGGCCAGGGCGAGGCCGCTCGCCTGGCCCACCGACATCGCCGTGCGGACGTTGGCCTGGAACAGCACGCGCTCGACGGCCATGGCCGCCGGCCGCAGCTCCCGCACGAGCGCCTCGAGCTCGCCCTCGAGGTCGGCGAGGCGCACCGGGAGCGGGTCGTGGGGAGGCGTGCGGATCACCCCGCAGGCCTGCGGGCGGAGGCTCCCGCGTGCGCCCGCGACCGCGCCGTACCCGCAGCAGGACACGCCGGGGTCGATGCCGAGGACGGGCCCCGCCGGATCGAACACGGGTTCGAGCCTAGAGCGAGGCCGGCGGGAAATGGTGGACCGGCAGCGGCCGTGTCAGCGCAGCAGGAGCACCAGGAGCACGACCACCGCTGCCACGACGATCGCTGCGGGGACGAGTCGCTTCAACACCGGTGCGCCGGCCGTCCGCAGCAGGTCGACCGGCTCCACCTCCGGCGGCGTTCCGGGCGCCTCGGCCGCGACCGCGTCCGCGGCATCCCCGTCGCCGCCACCGCCGAGCACGCCGGAACCGAGAACACTGGCCTCGAGGCACTCGACGAACTGCGCCAGCAGCTTGCTGGAGACGTCGGCCATTACCCCCCGCCCGAACTGGGCGACCTTGCCCGTGACGGTGACGTCGTTGTCGATGGTCACCTCGGTGCCGTCGCCGTCGGCGACGAGCACCATCGTGATGGTCGCCGATGCGTTGCCCTGGCCGCGCGTGTCGCGTCCCTGGGCCTCGAGCACGGCCCGCCTCGCGCCGGCATCGACCTCGACGAAGCGCGCCACGCCCTTGTACTGCGCGGTAATCGGCCCCACCTTCACCTTCACGATCCCGCGGTACTCGTCCCCTTCGATCTCCTGGAGCTGCGCACCGGGCATGCACGGAGCGATGCGCTCCACGTCGAGCAGCACACCCCACGCCTCGTCGATCGGGACGTCGACGCGAAAGCGATCTTCGATCTTCACGGGCGTTCCATCCTCATTGGCTCGTGAGCCTTCGTCTCATCAGCCGGCCTCCAGGCGCCGCTCGAGGTCCGCGAGATCCTCGAGACTATCGACGTCGCTCGGATCGCCGGTGTCGCTGCAGTCGACCTCCGTGACGACGTGGCGGTCCATGAGCGCCCGCGCGCCGACGTCGCCGCGCAGCCTCAGCGCCTCCGGCCACAGCGAGCGAGCCAGTAGGACCGGATTGCCCCGCCGGCCCCTGTACGTCGCCACCGCCAGCGGAGCTCCCTCCCGGTGGGCGGAGACGAGTCGCCGGTACGCGTCGGCGCCGACGAGCGGCTGATCGGCGAGGCCGATGCACACCGCGTCGACCTGGGCCCACGGCTCGAGCGCGACCAGCGCGGCACCGAGGCTGTGGGCGATCCCCCGGCGCCAGCGGCGCGCCCGGACGACGTCGACCCCCTGGGGAGCGACCGCAGCGACCGCCCGACCGCGCGACCCGACGACCAGCACGACCGGACGGAGCTCGGTTGCGAGCACGGTCTCGAGCGCCCACGTCACCAGGGGCTTGCCCTGCAGCTCGACGAGCGGCTTGGCCTCGCGCCGATCGAGACGGGAACCGCCCCCGGCGGCAAGGACGGCGGCCGCCACCGGGCTCAAGCGGCGGCGTCGAGCGCCCGCCGCACGCCGGACGACGCCCGGATCACGGCTGGCCCCGCGCGGCGGCGAGCACCGCCGCGACGATGTTGTGGTATCCGGTGCAGCGACAGAGGTTGCCCTCGAGCCCGAGGCGCACGTCGCGCTCGCCGGGCTCGGGGATCTCGTCGATGAGCGACACAGCCGCCATCACCATCCCGGCGGTGCAGAACCCGCACTGCAGCCCGTGGTGCTCGCGGAACGCCGCCTGCACTGGGTGGAGCTCGCCCTCGGGGGCCAGGCCCTCGATCGTGGTGACCTCGCGGCCGTCCGCCTGCACCGCGAGCATGGTGCACGACTTCACCGACTCGCCGTCGACGAGCACGGTGCAGGCGCCGCACGACGACGTGTCGCACCCGATCTTCGTGCCGGTGAGCCCGAGGGCTTCGCGCAGGTACTGCACCAGCAGGAGCCGGGGCTCGACGTCACGCTCCGTGCGGGTGCCGTTGACGGTGACGCTGACCTGCACGGGCGGCACACTAGTTCCGCGCCCCTCCTCCCGCCGAGGGCCCTCCTCTCGCCGAGGGGAGGAGCGGACGAGGGGGCCGGGGGCGCTACCCGCTGCGGTCGGGGCCGGCGCGCTCGACGGCGATGCGCACGAGCACACGGCGCTCGCGCTCCATGGCGGCGCGGTAGTCGTCCCAGTCCGGGTGCTCGCCCGAGATCGACCGGTAGTACGCCACGAGCCCGTCCATGGCCTCGGGCAGGGACACCACCGTGGCTCGCCCGTCGACCTGCACCCACTCGCCGTAGAACCCGTCGCTGACCACGCACAACGACACGGCGGGGTCGCGCCGCACGTTCCTGGCCTTCATCGCGGTCTCCCGCGTGCTCACGACGACGAAGCCGCCGGCGTCGACGCCGCAGGTGACGGGCGACAGCTGGACGCTCCCGTCACGGCGGCGGGTCGCCATCACCGCGTGGTGGTGACGCCGGATGAACTCCCGTGCCGCGTCCAGGTCCATACGTCGCCTCCTATGCCATG
>DASUUL010000338.1:0-10495 GCA_036374115.1 Acidimicrobiia bacterium
ATCCCGAAGAGCACGAGCGGACCGAACAGCGGGTCGTGCACGACCCCGACGATGGTCTCGACGCCCGGGGTGGCCATCGGCTGCACCACCGCGCCACCCATGTGCTCGCCGAGACGTTCGTGCATGGCGTCGAAGGCTGCCCGCACGTCGTCGGGCGACGCGAGCCCGAGCCGCACCGCGCCGACGTCGGTCTTGTGCACGAGCTCGCCGCTTCCCGCCTTGAGCGCGACGGGGAAGCCCAGAGCATCGGCGGCCGCCGCCGCCTCCTCGGACGTGGCGGCCCGGCGGAGCGGCAGGACGGCGACCCCGAAGGCGTCGCACACCTCGACGGCGTCGTCGGGTGCGAGCCAGCCGCCGTCGGCGCGGTCGGCCAGGAACCGGTCGACGACGTTCCGGGCGCGATCGGGGTCGATCCGGTCGAGCGCCGGGACCTGCCCTTCCGGCCGGCGGAGCCATTCGGCATGGTCGGCGGCGCGGCTCAGGGCCCGCACCGCCGATTCCGGAAACGCGAACGACGGCACCGTGCGCGTGTCGGGTCCTCGAGCACGCAGCTCTTCGGGCACGCCCTGGTGACCGAGGAAGCAGGCGACCACGGGCTTCGGGACGTCGCCGGTCGCCCGCACGATCGCACGCGCGACGTCGTCGGCCTTCGTGACGAGCGGGGGAACGAAGATCGTGAGGACGGCGTCGACCTCGTCGCCGGCGAGCACGACCCGCAGGACCTCCTCGTAGGTGTCGGCGCCGGCCGAGGCCACGAGGTCGAGCGGGTTGCGGACGGTGGCGTCGGGGGACACGAGGCCGCGGAGCTTCGCCTGCGTCTCCGGGGCCAGCTCGGGCACCTCCAGCCCGGCCGCCTCGCAGGCATCGGCGGCGAGGATGGCGGGCCCACCACCGTTGCTGACGATCGCGAGGCGATGCCCGTCGGGGAGGGGCTGGTGTGCGAGCACCTGGGCGGTATCGAAGAGCTGCTCGAGCGTGTCCACCCGGATCACCCCCGCCTGATGGAACAACGCGTTCACCGCCGTGTCGGTGCTGCCGAGGGCGGCCGTGTGCGACGAGGCCGCCCGCTCGCCGGTGGAGGTCCGGCCGCTCTTGACCGCCACGATCGGCTTCGTGCGCGCGATCCGCCGCGCCAGGCGCGCGAACTTGCGCGGGTTCCCGAACGACTCGAGGTACAGGAGGATCACGTCGGTGTCGTCGTCGTCCTCCCAGTACTGCAGGAGGTCGTTCCCGCTCACGTCGGCCTTGTTGCCGAGCGAGACGAAGCTCGACAGGCCCAGCCCGATGTCGCCCGCCCGCCCGAGCAGCTCGATCCCGAAGGCGCCCGACTGGGAGGCGAAAGCGACGCGGCCCGGGGTGGCGGCGAACGGTGCGAAGGTGGCGTTCAGGCGCACCGCGGGGTTCGTGTTGACGACGCCCATGCAGTTCGGCCCTACCAGCCGCATCCCGCTGCGACGCGCCGAGGCGACGATCGCCCGCTGCCGGTCGACGCCCTCCGCGGTCTCGGCGAAACCGGCTGTGATCACGACGAGCCCTCCCACGCCCTTGCGGGCGCACTCCTCGACCACGCCGAGGGTGGCCTCGGCCGGCACCGCGACGACCGCGAGGTCCACGTCGTCGGGCACGTCGAGCACCGACGGGTAGGCGCGCACCCCGGCCACGGCGTGGGCAGTGGCGTTGACCGGGTACACGGCGCCGGTGAAGCCGCCGGTGAGAAGGTTGCGCAACACCTCGTGGCCGATCGTCGCCGGGCGGCGACCGGCGCCGATCACCGCAACCGTGCGCGGGTTCAGCAGGCGGGCGACGGAGCGGGCCTCGGCCCGGTGCTCACGTGCCCGCTGCGCCGCCATGGCGGTGTCGGTGGGCTCGATTGCGAAGCCGACTTCGACGACGCCCTCGCTGAACGTGCGCTCCACCTCGAAGCCGGCGTCGCGGAAGACGTCGAGCATTCGGCGGTTCTGGGGGAGCGTCGAGGCCCGGAACCGGCGAATGCCCTCGTCGCGAGCGACGGCGGCGAGGTGCTCGAGGAGGATCGTGCCGATCCCGCGGCCCTGCTGATCGTCCTGGACGGTGAACGCGACCTCGGCCTCGCCGCTCGGCAGGCGGTCGTAGCGCCCCACGGCGATGATGTCGCCGCCGAGCTCGGCGACGAGTGCCATCCGGTCGTGGTAGTCGACGTTCACGAGGCGAGCGAGGAACTCGGGGCTGGGGCGCGGCACGGGGGAGAAGAACCGCAGGTACACGCTCTCGTCGGAGAGTCGCTGGTGGAGTGCCAGGAGCGCGTCCGCGTCGCCGTCCCGGATCGGTCGCAGGTGCACGGTGCCGCCGTCGGCGAGGACGACGTCGGCCTCCCACTTCCCGAGATCGGCGGCCATGCGCCCACCGTACCGGGCCGGAGCACTGAGGTGATTCGTGACGTTGGTCCCGTGCCCGCGGGCCCTTCGCCCGTTACCCCGCACCATGCCGCGCTCGATGCTGGCGCGACACGCGTGCCCCTCGCCCCCTCGTTTGCGAGTCACCGAGATGCCGACAGGCAGTGATCACCGCGGACCGGTCTTCGTGCCGGCCACCGAATCGGCGGTACCAGCCGAGCTGGCCGCGGCTCGGGCCGACGTGCTCGTCATGGTGGCCGGGCGGAGCGCGCGTCTCGGCGACGGGTGGCGCTGGAACGAGTTGGCGGTGCTCGTCACGGCGGGCGCGCCCGGCGAGGAGGACCTGCTCGCGGCAGCCCGCTGCGCCGTGGAGCTCGGGATGGGGCTACGCCTGGTGCACGTCCTCGACCCGCTGGTGGCGAGCGATCTTCGGCTACGCCATCCGCGGCTGCACTTCCGCGACGACAGCTATGTCCGCAACCTCGCCGCCGACGTCGCAACGCTCTCGTCCGACGCGGCCCTCGAGGTGGCGGGCGAGCTCCGGTACTCGGCGGAGCCCGTCGACGCGATCACCGCGCTCCTCGAGGATCGACCCGCGGTGATGCCGTTCCTCGGGACGCGCCGGCGGGGCGAGGACCTGATCGAGCGGAGCGGCCTCGCCGCGGCCGTGATCGAACGGAGCCCGAGCCCGGGGCTGGTGGTGAGCGTGGCCGAGCGCGGCTAGCTAACCGCCGAGGGGCACGCGCCACTCCAGGACCGTGCCCACGTCGCCGGTGTCGGTGTTGATCGAGAACTTGCCGCCCAGCGCGCGGGCGCGATCCTCCATGTTGCGCAGCCCTCGCCCGCCCTCGCCGCGCGCGAACCCCCCGCCGTCGTCGACGACCCGCAACACCAGATCGGCTCCTGCGGCGACGACGACGTCGACACGGGACGCCTTTGCGTGGCGCGCCACGTTGCTCAGGGCTTCTCGGAGCACGGCGAGGAGCTCCTCGGCCAGCTCGTCGGGCACCATCGTCTCGACCGGGCCCTCCAGGTGCACGGTCGGCACGAAGCCGAGTGCCCGCCGGGCGTCGTCGGCCACGCTGAGGATGTCGAGGCGGATCCCACGACGCGACGTCGAGCCGAGAGCGAAGATCGTGTTGCGGATCTCGCGGATCGTCTCGTCGATCTCCTCGACGCTCTGCTGCACCCGTGCCGTGACGTCGGGCTCGTTCGTGAACCGCGCCGTCGCCTGCAGCGACATTCCCGTGGCGAACAGGCGCTGGATCACCCGGTCGTGGAGGTCACGGGCGATGCGGTCGCGGTCTTCCACGACCGCGAGCGACTGCACCCGCTCGTGCAGCCGGGCGTTCTCGATGGCGACGCCGGCGGCGCCGGCCAGCGCGACGACGAGGTCCTCGTCGTCCTGCGTGAACTCGTCGGCGTCGCGCTTCTCGCAGAGGTAGAGGTTGCCGAAGACCTGGTCGCGCACCTTGACCGGCACACCCAGGAAGGAATGCATGGGCGGATGATGCTCCGGGAAGCCGTAGGACCGGGGATGGGTACTCAGGTCTCGCAGCCGCAGGGGTTTGGGATCGATGATCAGCTCCCCGAGGATGCCGTGACCCTCGGGGAGGTGACCGATCTTGGCGACGGTCTCCGGGTCGATCCCGACCGGGACGAAGTTGGAGAGCGAGCGATCTTCGCCGATCACCCCGAGCGCGGCGTAGCGGGCCCCGGCGAGCGTGCGCGCGGCCTCGGCGATCCGTTGCAGCACCGCGGGTAGGCTGAAGTCGGATGCGATGCTGAGGATGGTGTCGAACAGCGCATCACGCTGCGGGCCGGCCTGCGGCATCGACGAATCATGGTCGGAGGAGAGCTGGTGGGCAAGGCAACGCGCGTGTTCCTCTTGGACGACCACGACATCGTGCGTCGTGGGCTACGCGACCTCCTCGGGGCCGAAGGCATGGAAGTCGTCGGTGAAGCCGCGACCGCCGAAGAAGGGCTCAGCCGGATCCCACCGACACGTCCCGAAGTGGCAGTGCTCGATGTCAGGCTTCCCGACGGCAACGGCGTCGAGGTGTGCCGCGAGATCCGGTCGCGCCACCCCGAGATCAAATGCCTGATGCTCACGTCGTTCTCCGACGACGAGGCGCTCTTCCAGGCGATCATGGCCGGTGCCTCGGGCTACCTCCTCAAGCAGCTCAAAGGCTCTGACATCGTCGACGCCGTCCGGCGTGTGTCGGAGGGCCAGTCGCTCCTCGATCCGGCGGTGACCGCGCGCGTGCTCGAGCGGCTTCGCACCGGGCCCGAGGAAGACGAGGCGCTCGCACGCCTCACCGATCAGGAGCGCCGGATCCTGGAGCTCATCGCCGAGGGCCTCACGAACCGTCAGATCGCCGAGCGCATCCACCTCGCCGAGAAGACGGTCAAGAACTACGTCTCCAACGTCCTCTCGAAGCTCGGGATGGAGCGACGCACGCAGGCGGCGGTGTATGCCGCTCGCCTCACCGACGAGCAGCACCCCCGCCCCTAGCGGAGTCGGGGAGGCCGGCGGGCCCGACCGGACGCGACCGGTTCGGGACCTTGGTCCCGAGTCCGCCCGACCGAGTCCCCTGGGACGGTGCGCCCGAGGTCGCCACGATCGGGTCGTGAGCCCATCCAGCCGGCGACCCAGCAGGGGGCGACGATGAACGTGCTCGTCAACGAGGCCGAACCGGGTGCGGCCGATCACGAGATCGAGCTGCTCGAATCGGCGGGGCACCGGGTGCTGCGTTGCCACCGGCGGGAAGACGGGCCGTTCCCCTGCGTCGGGCTGCAGCCCGCTGGGGTATGCCCCCTCCATGAGCCCGGGATCGACGTCGCGGTGACGGTGCGCAGCCAACCTCGCTCGCGGCCGTCGCTCCTCGAGGACGGCATCGCGTGCGCCCTGCGGGCCCGGGTGCCCGTCGTCGTCTCCGGCAACGTGTTCCTCCATCCCTACGAAGACCTCGGCGTCGACACCGTCGAGGGCGAGCACGTGGTCGGCGCGGTCGAGCGGGTGGCGATGGCGCCGTCGCCCGGTCACGGCGAGGTCGCCACCGAGGCTCTGCGCGACGCGTTGGACGCCGCGAGCGGCGACGTGATCGCCACCGTGACGCGGTCGCGCAGCCGGCTACGGGTGGTCCTCCAGGCCGCGCCCACGATCGACGCCGCCCGCGTCAAGGCGGTGATACCGCGTGTGGTCGCCGCGTTGCGTGCCTACGACCGCGACACGCCTCGCATCGACGTGAACCTCGCTACGAACGGGGCGCTGGTGTCGTGACTGCGCCCGCGGCCGTGGCCGAGACCCACGTCTCGGTGGTCTTCTTCGTGGGAGACCGGGCGTACAAGCTCAAGAAGCCGGTGGCCCCGGGATTCCTCGACTTCTCCACGCGTGAGCTGCGTGAAGCGGCCTGCCACCGCGAGGTCGAGCTCAACCGTCGCCTCGCGCCCGACGTGTACCTCGGCGTCGCCGACGTGCTCGGTCCCGACGGGGAGCCCTGCGACCACCTCGTGGTGATGCGCCGGCTCCCCGCCGACCGGCGCCTCTCGCGGCTCGTCACCGCCGGCAACGACGTCGACGGCGAGTTGCGGGAACTCGCTCGCCTGCTGGCCTCCTTCCACGCCGCCGCGGCGCGGACCCCCGAGATCGCGGAAGCGGCGACGGCTCGAGCCGTGCACCGCCGCTGGCACCGGAACTTCGTCGAGATGCAGCCCTTCGTCGGGACACTCCTCGACCCGGCCATGTTCGAGGATGTGAAGGCGCTCGCGGATCGCTACATCGAAGGCCGCGAGGACCTGTTCACCGGGCGCATCCACGCCGACCGGATCGTCGACGGTCACGGCGACCTGCTCGCCGACGACATCTTCTTGCTCGACGACGGCCCTCGCGTCATCGACTGCATCGAGTTCGACGACGGCTTGCGCGCCAACGACGTGCTCGCCGACGTCGCGTTCCTCGCGATGGACCTGGAGCGCCTGGGCGCACCCCGGGCGGCCGAGCGCTTCCTCGCCGCCTACCGTGAGTTCTCCGGCGATGCCTGGCCGGCGTCGCTCGCGCACCTCTACATCGCCGAGCGTGCGGTCGTCCGCTCGAAGGTGGCGTGCCTCCGCGCCGACCAGGGCGACGCCGGCGCCCGGGATCAGGCCGCGCGGCTCCTCGAGCTCGCCCGCGACCACCTCCAGACCGGCCGGGTGCGTCTCGTGCTCGTCGGCGGGCTCCCGGGGACGGGCAAGTCGACCCTTGCCGCCGGCCTCTCGGGTGCCCGCGGTTGGACGATGTTGCGCAGCGACGAGGTCCGCAAGGACCGCGCCGGGATCGGCCACACCGAGCACGTGCCCGCGGACTACGGCCGCGGCCTGTACTCGGCCGAGCAGACCCGTGCGACCTACCAGGAGCTCCTCGCCCGGGCCCGCACCGCGCTCGCCCGGGGCGAGACGGTCATCCTCGACGCTTCCTGGACCGACGCCCGCTGGCGCGCCGCCGCCCGGGCCGTTGCCGACGAGACCGCCACCGAGCTCGTCGAGTTGCGCTGCACCGCCCGCCCGCAGGTGGCGGCCGCCCGGGTCGCCGCCCGTCGCGATCGGGGTGTCGATGCGTCCGACGCCACGCACGCCGTCGCCGCCGCCATGGCCGCGACGGCCGATCCCTGGCCGACGGCACGGCCGGTCGACACCACGGCGCCGCCTGCCGAGACGCTCGCCGCAGTGGTGCGCGAGCTCGACGGCATCGGGGAGAGGCGAACGACGGTGCCGTCGGGGACCTCCGACTCTGGGGCGCACGAGATCGCGGTCTGACAATGGAGCCGAGTGCAGGGAGGGGGCAGTGCAGATGACGACGATGACTCCGCTCGACGGTGGCGTCGTGGTCACCGGGCGCGGTGATGTGACGCGGCGCGACCGTTCGTACGCCCACGACAAGGTGGCGCACGTCCTGCGGTTCGCCCGGGCACCGGTGCGCTACAGCAGGGTCGTCCTGACCAAGGAGCCCGACCCCGCGCGGGAGCGCCCCGCCATCGCCGAGGCCGACGTCGACGTCGACGGCCAGCCGGTCCGCGTGAAGGTCGCGGCCGAGCGCATGCACACGGCGATCGATCTCCTCGAGGCGCGTCTGCGGCGCCGCCTGGATCGCCTCGCCGACCGCGAGCGGTCGACCCACCTTCGCCACCGCGACGAGGCGTGGCACCACGGCGATGCCGCCGCCCATCGGCCGCCGTACTTCGACCGGCCCCCGGACGAACGCGAGATCGTCCGCCGCAAGACGTTCGCGTCGGTGCCGATGACGATCCACGACGCCGTCCGGGAGATGGATCTCCTCGACCACGACTTCTTCCTGTTCACCAACGCGGACACGGGTCAGGACGAGGTCCTGCAGCGGCGTCCGGGTGGGCGTCACGTGCTGCGCCGGCCCGCCGCCGCGGCCTCCGTCGACGACGCGATCGCGCTGCTCGATCTCGGGCAGGAGCCGTTCGTGTTCTTCTTCGACGGCGGCACCGGCCGGGGGCGGGTGCTGTACCGCCGCTACGACGGCCACTACGGCTTGATCACCCAGAGCGACGAATAGCCGGTGCCGGAGCCGATCGCCCCGTGCTCGTCGCCGGACCCGACGGACTCCGAGAAGGATGAGGAAGGAACGCGATGACCGCCATGAAGCCCGACGACCCGATCCGCCTGCTGGTGAAGGGACCCGCGATCCAGGTGCAGCGCGAGGCGACGCTGCGCTCGGTCGCGGAGACACTCGCCGGCGACTCGATCGGCGCGGCGTCGGTGCGGCACACGGATCCACCTGCGCTGGTATCCGAGCGTGACATCGTCCGTGCCCTCGCCGACGGCGCCGATCCCGACCAGGAACGCGCCGGCGACGTCATGACCGAGGAGGTCGTGTCGATCGCCCCCGACGCCCCGCTCGCCGATGCGGTACGGCTCATGCTCGACAACGAGATCCGCCACATCCCCGTGATCGAAGACGGTGTGGTCGCCGGGATGGTGTCGGTCCGCGACGTGCTCGCGGCCCTGGCGGGCGAGGCCCCGACCACGTAGCGGACCCAGGGTCGGAGGTCGGTGCGGGCCGGGACTTTCGACCCTGCCGGCGGCGCACCCGATGCCGGATCGTGTGGCCATGGCGGCAGTGGCGCAACCGACTCCCGACGAACCCCGACAGGGCACGACCGACCGACCGTTGGCCGTGGTGGCGGCGGATGACCCGGATGCGATCCAACACGCTGCCGAGCACACGATGCTGCGCGGCGTGGTGATCGGCACCACCGTGGGGATGGTGCTCGGCGCGCTCGTGTGGGCGGCACTCGTGGCCGTCGCGCTCGCGGGCGGGGGTTACGCGCTCGCGGGGCCGGTCTGGATGGGTGCAGCCGTCGGAGTGTTCGCGGGGGCGTTCCTCGGCGGCTGGGCCGGCATCGTGGCGACCACCGCCACCCTCGAGCGCGCCGAGCACCACACCCGCGCCCGCGTGCACTGACCCGGCTCAAGTCGCCGGCAGCAGCTCCTTCGGCACTTCGATGCCGAGCCGGTCGCGGAGCGTGTCGCCGGCGGCGTCGAGGACCTTCGGGATCACCACCGCGCCCGCGGTCGCGGCCGTGGCCGCCGACAGCGCCGTGGCCCATCCGACCGGTCCGAGGGGACGGCAGCCGAACGCGTTGCTCACGCCCGGCGTCTGGACGATACCGCCGAGCAGCGCGAACGAGCCGAGGCCGGCCGCGAGCACGCTGGGACTGCGCCCCCCCGCCCACAGGGTCTGGCCCAACTGGCTGCCCACGAGCGCGACGAGCGCGACCGTGCGGGCGCGCCCCGGGCTGCCGGTGAGGCGCGCGGCCACGTAGGCACCTCCCGCGCCGCCGGCGGTGGCCAGGCCCCGCCATACGATCGCCTGGTCGAGGCTCCGGCCGAGCGACGCCTCCGGCCCTTCGCGGAGCAGCGCCTCGGGCGGCATGTCACGGGGTGCCCGCAGCGCGAGTGCGAGGGCGGGGGCGGCGTCGGTCAGCAGGTTCACGAGGAGGAGCTGGCGGGCGTTCAGCGGGGGGAGGCCGTCGATCATGGTGCCGATGACCGTGAAGGCCACCTCACCGAGATTCCCGCCCACGAGCACGGCCACCGCGTCGCGCACCGACGCCCACATCGCCCGACCCTCGAGCACGGCGTCGACGATCGTCTCGAACCGCTCGTCGACGATCACGAGGTCGGCGGCGTCCTGCGCAGCGGTGGTGCTGCGCTTCCCGATGGCGATGCCCACGTCGGCGAGTCTGATCGCGGGTGCGTCGTTGGCCCCGTCGCCCGTCATGGCGACGACGCGCCCGGTGTGTTGGAGGGCCCGCACGATCCGGACCTTGTGGGTCGGCGTCACTCGGGCGAACACCTTGGCTTCGGGCGCCACCTCGGCGAGCTCCTCGTCGGTCATCGCGTCCATCTCGTCGCCGGTGACGATCCGGTGCGCCCCGCCGAGCAGGTCGAGCTCGTCGCCGATGCCGGCGGCGGTGCTCGGATGGTCGCCGGTGATCATCGTCACGTCGACACCCGCCCGCCGGAGGTTGTCGAGCGACTGGGCCACCGTCGGCCGCACCGGATCGCTGAGACCGAGGAACCCGAAGAGCGTCAGGCCGCGCACGCGGTCGTCGTCGAGCTCCACGTCGCGGTCGGCCGCCCGCTCGGCGAGCGCCAGGATGCGCAGCCCGCGACGGGCGAGGGTGCTGGCGGCGCCGGCGAGCCGCTGGCGTTCGGCGTCGTCGAGCTCGACCTCCCCCTCGGGGCGGGTCCACCGGTCACACCGTTCGACCACGACCTCGGGTGCGCCCTTCACGCTCAGCCGCAGGCCGGCGTCGGTGTCACCGAGAACGGCGTGGAACCCGCGGGCGGGCTCGAACGGCATCTCGTAACGGGTTCGCCACCCGGGGACGCCCTCGCCCTGGTCGACCGACGCCTCCGCCCCGCTGCGCTGGACGGCGCGGTCAGTGGGGTGCGAGAGGCGATGCCCCCCGCCGTCGGGAGTTGCCCGCAGCGCGACCGCGAGCACCTTCCGCAGATGTGGAGACAGCCCGTCGACGGGCGCGTCGTCGACGCCGTCGGAGACGAGCCGGGCCTCGATGTGGCCGACGGTGAGCGTGCCGGTCTTGTCG
>DASUUL010000339.1:0-4588 GCA_036374115.1 Acidimicrobiia bacterium
TTGGCGAGCGCGACCGTGCCCTCGGGGTCGGGACCGGCAGTGACCGCGGTCGCGGGGCCCTCGCCGTCCACGGCGCGGTAGGTGCGCCAGCCGAACCCCGGCACCGGGTCGGCGGCGAAGACGACGTCGCGCGCGGTGGGCCGGGTGACACGGAACCGCACGACGGCCCCCTCCTCGCCGAGGGCGAGGACCTCCTCGCGCGCCGAATCGAGGTCGATCGTGGAATCGCCGGCTTCCGCGCCGCGGAAGACGAGCTCGACCACGCCGTCGGCGCGGTCGACGCGCTCGTAGCCACTGATGCGGGTGCCCGCGAACTCGGGCCCGCGCATCATGTCGAGCACCCACCGCACCTTGCTGCCCTCGACGGTGGCGGTGAAGCCGTCGCCGCCGACCGTGCCGATGACCTGTGCAGGACAGCGGGCGCCGTCGGCGGCGACGAAGTGCACCGGGCCTTCGCCGGGGACGAAGCCGCGCACGAGCCCACCGCGGTCGATCGCGGTCGGGTTCGCGACGACCGTGGAGGAAGCCGGGGCGTCGACCTCGGCGGCGAGATGATGCAGCGCCTCCCGGGTGAGCGCGTTGCCGATCTGCCTCGCCTCCCCGTACCGCACCAGCACGTGGTCGACCACCTCGTCGCCGCTGCACGCGCACGACGAGTCGTGGGCGCTGTTGAGCACCAGCTGGTGCCAGGCGACGTCGAGCAGGCCAGCCGGGTAGCGGTCGAGCGGCAGGTGCAGTGCGGTGAGCGGCTCGGCGACCCGTTCGAGGGCGCGCTCGGCGGCGGCGCACGCCTGGTGGACGTCGACGCGGTTGGATGCCACGCCCATGAGCACGTTGGCGCGGGCCCCGGAACGAAGCTCACCGCGCCAGGTCGCGAGCCCGTCGGTCGGCTGGCGGGCCACGTGCTCGGCGAGCGAGCACACGACGAAGCGATAGGCGTCCTGGATGTCGTTGGCCTCGGCCACCACCCGGCCCAGCCAGGGCTGGGGCATCTGGTGATCGGTGCCGTTCATCAGGAGCAGGGAACCGCCTGGAAGCATCGCCGGGCCGAGCTCGAGCTCGTAGCTCTTGGCGCGGGACACGAGCTGCTTGGCGTCGTCGGGCAGGTCCCGGCCGTTCGAGTACGAGCCGTACAGGTACTCGGCGCGCACGCGCGAGCCGTCGGGTGCCTCCCACCAGAAGGCGGTGCGATCGATGTCACCGGGAACGCCCCGCCACACGACCGCGTGCTCGAGGCCGGCGAGGCGCAGGATCTGGGGCATCTGCGCCACGTGGCCGAACATGTCGGGCAGGTAGCCGACGGCCATGGCCCCGCCGAGCTCGGTCGCGCGGGCGATGCCGGCCTGGAGGTCGCGCACGATCGTCTCGCCCGAGACCATGAACTCGTCCATGAGGACCTTCCACGGGCCCACCGAGAGGCGTCCCGCCGCCGCCAGCCGCCGCAGCGTGGCCGCGGCTCCGGGACGGATCTCGAGGTAGTCGTCGATCACCGCGGTCTGGCCGTCGAGGAGGAAGTGCCCGTAGGAGAGGTCGCCCTCGAGCATGGGGAGCAGCTCGTCGAGCAGGGTCACGAGCCGGACGCGGAACTCCTGGAACGGCGCGTACCACTCGCGGTCCCAGTGCGTGTGGGGGACGATCGCGACCGTACGAGGGGCGTCGCCGGGCATCGCCCCAGGATAGAAGCGAGGTGCGAGCGCCGGTTCGTGCACCTCGACGAGGTCCGGGCGGCGCTGGCGCCGCCCTAACCTGGAGCCGTGCGGGTCGCGCTGGGCTCCGACGACAAGACGCCGCTCACCGAGGCGGTAGCGGCCGACCTGGCCGAGCGCGGGCACGAGGTCACGCTGGTGGGCCCGCCCGCGGGCGAGGCGATCGAATGGGCCGAGGTCGGCCGGCGGGTCGGCGAGCTCGTCGCCGGTGGCGAGTCCGACACCGCGGTGCTGTTCTGCTGGACCGGCACCGGCGCCTCGATCGCCGCCAACAAGGTACCGGGGGTTCGGGCGGCGCTGTGCACGGATGCCGCCACCGCGGCCGGCGCCCGCACCTGGAACGACGCCAACGTGCTCGTCATGGGGCTCCGCCTCACGAGCCTCGACGTCGCCCACGAGATGCTCGACGCGTGGTTCTCGACGGAGCCCGATCCCGCCGAGGCCGGGAACATCGCCCGCCTCGAGGCCGGTGGGTAGGCTCGCCGCACCCACGAGCGGCCGAGCGAGGGAGCTGTCGATGCCGACCTACGTGATGCTCACGACGCTGGGGCCCGACGGTTGGGCAACCGTGCGCGAGAACCCCGACCGCATCAAGGAGGTCACCGACGAGGTGGAGTCGATGGGTCTCACCGTCGTGGCGCAGTACGGCCTGATGGGTCAGTACGACTTCCTCAACGTGATCGAGGCGCCCGACGAGGCGACGATGGCGAAGGCGGCGATCACGCTCGCGGCGCGCGGCACCATGCGCACCACGACCTATCAGGCGATCTCGATCCCCGACCTCGTCGCGGGGTTGAAGGAAGCGACCTGACGCAGCGACGCGGTCGCGACCAGGGAGGTCAGATCCACCACATCGACGCCGACTTCTTCTCCTCGCGGATGTCGTCGTCGATGAAGAGCGCCGGGAGCACCGAGCCGTCGGAGCGGCGCCGGATCCGGTACCGGGCCTCGCCCTCGTCGTGTACGACCTCGACCAGCTCGAACCCGCGCGCCCAGCGCTGGTCGAACCGGGATCTCACTTCGACTCGGGCGCCGGGGTTCATGGTTTCGAGGCTACAGGTCACTTCTCCGTCCGTGTAGGCGGAGACAGCGTCCGAAACACGCTCTTCATCTCTTGGTACCGTCGGCGCCAGGCTCGGTGGTCGCCTCGCCTCGGCGGCCGGGATACCCGGCCGCCGAGCTACGGGACGCTCGGCTCCGTGACCGTCGCGGCCCCGCCCGTGCGCACTCGATGGCCCACCCTCCGTCTCGAACGACAGTGCTGGCAGGCGGGCGACGAGGTGGTGTGCGGGATCGACGAGGTCGGCCGGGGGGCGTGGGCCGGGCCCGTCACCGTGGCGGCGGTGATCCCGGCGCCCGCCCATCTCCGAGGCGTGCGGGATTCGAAGGAGCTGACCCGCGACGAGCGCGAGCGGGCGGCCACCAGGATCGGTACCTGGGCGGTGGCGATCGGCGTCGGGCACGCCTCGCACGAGGAGTGCGACGAGCTGGGGATGACCATCGCCCTGCGGGCGGCGGGGCGACGCGCCCTCACCGCGCTCGCGGTCCAGGGGTACGACCCCGACCGGATCATCCTCGACGGCAAGCACGACTACCTCGGTCTCGGCCGCCGGGTCACGACCGTCGTGAAGGCCGACGCGACCTCGCTGGCGGTGGCGGCGGCCTCGTGCGTGGCGAAGGTCACCCGGGACGCGCTGATGATCGAGGAGGCCGAGCACTACCCCCCGTACGGGTTCGAGTCGAACGTCGGGTACCCGGCCCCCGTCCACAAGGCGGCCCTGGCGGGGTACGGGCCGAGCGCGATCCATCGCCGCTCGTGGATCTTCATGGACGGGCTGTGCTGGCGCGGCGTTCCCCCGCCGCCGGGCAGACTGTTCCTGTAGCGACCGGAGGCCCGGAGCCCACGAGGGGCCCGGCCGAACGAGGAGAGAGCGGGATGGCTGATCTCGACCTTCCCGAGCTGCACGACGAGGCACTCGCCTCCACCCGCCACTTCATCGCCGGTGTCGGCGCCGAGCAGTGGGGAGATCCCACACCGTGCGAGGACTGGGACGTTCGTGCGCTCGTGAACCACATCGTGGGCGGCAACTACTGGGCGGGCGAGCTGGCGCGGGGCAAGACGATCGACGAGATCGGCGACCGCCTCGACGGCGACGTGCTCGGCGACGACCCGCTCGCCGAGTACGACGCGTCGTGCGGTGCGGCCTCGGCGGCCTTCCACATGCCGGGAGCGATGGAGGCCCAGTGCGCGGTGTCGTACGGCCCGGTGCCGGGAGAGGTCTACATCGGCCACCGCCTCATCGACGTGCTCATCCACGGGTGGGACGTCGCCAAGGCGACCGGCCAGGAGACGACGCTGGCGCCCGAGCTGGTCGAGGCGTGCTGGACCGTGATCGAGCCGCAGAAGGACCTGCTCGTGGGCAGCGGCATGTTCGGCTCCGACCACGAGGCGCCGCCGGGCGCCGATCGCCAGACCGCGCTGCTGGCATTGCTGGGCCGCCACGAGTGAAGCCGTAGTCTCCCACTCATGGGTCAACTCATCACGGTGGCGGCGCGGCGGGGCGCATCGCCCTCGGTCGTCATGTTCGATCTCGACCGTTCGCTCACGGGCATGGCCATCGAGCGCTACCCCTCGGTCGACGACACCAAGGGCGGGCGCCCGCCCGACGTGCTCGCCCGCCGCCTCTTCGACCTCGGCGCCACCGCGGTCACCGTGTATTCGAGCGTCGTCACGGTGGAGGCGCCCCCCGAGCGCATGAGCGAGCTCGAGCCCCGGTTCGCCGACGCCATCGAGCACCTGTTCCTCTACTACGGCGACGAAGCCGGCTGGTCGCCCGCGGCCCGCGAAGCCCTGGGTCTCGAGGTCAAGGCGCCGCCCGAGC
>DASUUL010000340.1:0-7279 GCA_036374115.1 Acidimicrobiia bacterium
TCATCTCTCGCAACGCCGCCGTCACCGGCGGCACGCCCGAGGCGACGGCGACACCCGACACCTGCGCGTCGAACGAGAAGCCGTGGAAGCCGAGGAACTGCTGGATGGCGAGGGCGAGCTCGTCGGAGGTGCGTTCCGCGAGCGAGGCGATGCGCCAGTGGTCGGCCAGCTCGGTGCCGTCGAAGAGCCCGATGACGGTCTGGGTGTTGCCGGCGTCGATCGCGAGGAGCACGCGCTACTCCAGATCCAGAGCGAGGTCGAGGATGGGAGCGGAGTGGGTGATCGCACCGACCGACACGAAATCGGCGCCCGCCTCCGCGTAGGCGCGGACGGAGTCGAGGTCGACGCCGCCGGAGACCTCCACGGGGATCGCACCGCCCAGCACCGCGACCGCTTCTCGGACCTGATGGGGGGTCATGTTGTCGACGAGCACGAGGTCGGGCTCGGCCGCCTTCGCCTCCGCGACCTGGTCGAGCGAGTCGCACTCGACTTCGACGACCCGGCCCGGCCAGCGCGCCCGGGCACGCTCGATGGCCTCGGTGAGCGACCGGTGGGCCAGGTGGTTGTCCTTGATGAGCACCGCGTCGGAGAGGCACTCACGGTGGTTGAAGCCGCCGCCAGCACGAACGGCAGCCTTGTCGAGCGCGCGCAGGCCGGGAAGGGTCTTGCGGGTGTCGCGGATGCGGGCGCCGGTGCCGGCGACGGCATCGACGAAACGCCGCGTCGAGGTCGCCACACCCGAGCAGTGCGTGAGGAGGTTCAGGGCCGTGCGCTCGCCGCCGAGCAGTGACCGCACCCGGCCGGCGGCCCGGCCGAGCCGGCCGCCGGCAGCCACCGGGTCGCCGTCGCCGACCTGCCACTCGACGCTCACGGACGGGTCGACCTGGCGGTACACCTCGGTGGCGGCGGCGGTGCCGGCGATCACGCCGGCGCGCCTCGCCATGAACCGCGCCGCCCCCTGGGCACCCTCGGGCACGATCGCCAGCGACGTGAGGTCGCCGAGGACCCCGAGATCCTCCTCGAGGGCCCGGTGCACGATCTCGCGCACCGCGGTGACCGGCGGGTCGAAGTCGCTCATTCCCCCCACCCCCGGCGCGTTGGGTCGCTCATCGTGCCGGCTCGGACTCGAACGCCGGGAGGGGGACGAAGCCGCGGTCGTCGCCGGCGAACACGAACCGGCCCAGGAACTCGCTCGCCGGCTGCGGGTAGTCGAGGCGGGTGTGGGTGCCGCGCGACTCGCGCCGGGCCGTGGCGGCCTCGACCAGCGCGGCGCTCACGGTGACGAGGTTGCCGACCTCGGGCGACGACGGGGGCGGGAGCGCCGCCAGGCGCCGGGCGGCGTCGGCGAGGCTGGTTGCGTCGCGCAGGACCCCGGCGTCCCTCGTCATGATCCTCTGGACGTCGGGCCGGGTCGCGCTGCCGGCGGAGCTCGCAGGTGCCGGGCGGTGGGCGCCGGCGGACACGCCGCGGAGGACGCCCGTGGCGCGCGGGCCCTCCCTCCCCGACTCGATGGCGTCGACGGCGCGGTGCGCGAACACGAGCCCGTCGAGCAGCGAGTTCGATGCCAGCCGGTTGGCGCCGTGCACGCCCGAGCACGCGGTCTCGCCGCACGCCCACAGCCCCGGCAGCGTCGTGGCGCCGTCGAGGTCGGTGCACACCCCGCCCGACAGGTAGTGCGCCGCCGGTGCGACCGGCAGGAGGTCGTGCGTCGGATCGAGGCCGACCTCCGTGCAGGCGTGCCAGATCGTCGGGAAGCGCGCCGCGAACCCGTCGATCGACGTGGCGTCGAGCCACATGTGGTCGAGGCCACGCTCCTTGGCCCGCCGGGTGATCGCCCGGGCGACGACGTCGCGCGGCGCGAGATCGCCGAGCGGATGCTCGTCGGCCATGAAGGCCACTCCGTGCTCGTCGCGCAGTACCGCGCCCTCACCCCGCAGCGCCTCCGAGAGCAGGGGCCGGGGCATCGAAGGGTGATCGAGAGCGGTGGGATGGAACTGCATGAACTCGACGTCGGCCACCGCGACGCCGGCACGCAACGCCATCGCGATGCCGTCCCCGGTGGAGAGGCCGGGGTTCGTCGTGACGGCGAAGCACTGCCCGGCGCCGCCGGTCGCGAGCATCGTGTGGCGTGCCCGTACGTCGAAGGTGCGGCCGCGAGGGTCGATCGCGTGCACGCCGGCGGCGCGCCCGTGCTCGACGAGGAGATCGACGGCGAGCCAACGCTCGCGAACCTCGGCCGCAGTTGCGCGGACGGCTTCGACGAGGGCTCGCTCGATCTCGGCGCCGGTGGCGTCCCCGCCTGCGTGCACGACACGCGCAACGGAGTGACCGCCCTCGCGGGCGAGGGCGAGCGACGCGGCCTCGCCGTCGCCCGTGCGATCGAACTCCGCGCCCATCACCATGAGGTCACGGACGCGATCGGGCCCTTCGGTGACGAGCACGCGCACCGCATCGGTGTCGCAGAGGCCCGCGCCGGCGGCAAGGGTGTCGGAGAGATGGAGCTCGGGTGAGTCGTTCCGGTCGAAGAGCGCCGCCGCCACACCACCCTGGGCGTAGCGCGTCGCCGAATGGGCGAGCTCGCCCTTGGTGAGCACGAGGACCGACTGGCCGAGCCGAGCGGCGCGCACCGCAGCCGACAGGCCGGCGACCCCGCTCCCGAGCACGAGTAGGTCGAAGCTGCGAGTGCCCGCAGACATCACCCCAGCCTACAGATCGACTCTCGTGACTACGGTGCCAGTTCGTGCAGCTCGCGGTCGAGCGCCTGGAACTCGGCGTCGGTCGCACGGTTGCGGGAGTCGACGTGCACGATCTTCGGCTCGTACTCCTCGAGCTCGTCGGCGTCGTACTGCGCGTAGCTGATCACGATGATCCGGTCGCCGGCGTGGACGAGCCGGGCGGCGGCGCCGTTGAGGACCACGTCGCCGGGCTCGCCGCGCATGACGTAGGTCTCGAAGCGGGCGCCGTTGTCGATGTCGAGCACGGCGACCTGCTCGAACTCCATGAGGTCGGCGAGCTCCATCAGCCGCGGGCACAGCGTGATCGACCCCACGTAGTTGAGGTCTGCGCCGGTGACCGTCGCCCGGTGGACCTTCGACTTCATCATCGTGCGCAGCATGGGGGATCAGCTCCCTTGGGTGATGACACCCAGGTCGGTGGCGACCTCGGTGTCGGCGATCGTGATCGTGACGTTGTCGATGAGGCGGGCGGCACCGACTCGGGCGGCGACGGCGACGAGGATCTCGCCGTCGAGGCGGTCGACCGGCGTGAGGTCGCCGGCCCGCCGGACCTCGGCGTACTCCAGGTCGACGAGCGGCTCGGCGGCTACGAACGACCGGATCCCGCGGATCAGGGCCCCGGCGTCACGCTCCCCGGCGACCACGGCATCGGCGCCGGCGCGCAGTGCACGAGCCAGAACCGTGGCGGCCGCGCGCTCGTCGGACGACAGGTAGGCGTTCCGGCTCGACATCGCGAGACCGTCGGGCTCTCGTACCAGCGGGCAGCCGACGACCGTCACCGGAAGGTCGAGGTCGAGGGCCATGCGCCGCACCACCACGAGCTGCTGCGCGTCCTTGCGCCCGAAGTACGCCGAGCACGGGCCGACGATGGAGAAGAGCTTGGCCACGACGGTGGTGACGCCGTCGAAGTGCGTCGGTCGGGCGGCGCCGCAGAGGCCCTCGGTCAGGCCGTCGACGTGCACGGTGGTCCGCGTCGGCTCGGGGTACATCTCGGCGACACTGGGCGTGAAGAGGACGTCGACGCCCTCGGCCTCGGCGGCGGAGGAATCACCGGCGAGGTCGCGGGGATAGCCGTCGAGATCCTCGCCCGCGCCGAACTGGAGCGGGTTCACGAAGATGGTGACGACGACGAGGTCGTGGGCGGCGCGCGCTGCTCGCATCAGGGAGCGATGGCCCTCGTGGAAATAGCCCATCGTCGGCACGAGCCCGACGGTCTGTCCCTGGCGGCGGGCGGCTTCGCACGCGGTACGGAGGTCGGCGACGCGATCGAACGTGATCACGACGCCGGCACCCCCTCGACCACGGCACTCATGACGGCGGCGTCGGGCTCAGGGACGAGGCGCAACGCGACCGCCGCCAGCGCGCGGTAGGCCTCGCGCTCCTCGGCCGGCAGGGCGTCGAGGTGCGCAGCAACGGTGTCGGCGTCGCCCCGTGCGACCGGGCCGGTGAGGGCCGCCACCGGGCCCAGCTCGTCGACGTTGTCGAGCGTCGCCCGGACGAGCGGGAGGAAGGCGGCCGCCGGTACGCCGGCGGCGGCGGCGAGCCGCTCGACCTGCCCCATCAGCGCGACGAGGTGGTTCGACGCGACGCATGCGGCGGCGTGGTAGGCGATCCGGTCGCCGGAGGGGAGGCGGAACGGGCGCATGCCGAGCGTCAGCGCGATGCGTTCGACCGCCGCCGGTCCCTCGACCGCACACCAGGAACCCGCGAGGCGGGCGCGGCCCACGTCACCCGAAGGGAGCGACTGGAGCGGATGGAGCGATCCGACCTCCACGTCGGGACGGGCGCGCACGACGTCGTCGAGCTCGTGCAGCGAGCGGGCGCCCGAGAGGTGCAACACGAGCGCACCGGTACGCAAGGAGGGCGCCAGGGCGGCCGCCGCCCCCGCGATCTCGGAGTCGGGCGTCGCCACCAGGACCACGTCGGCATCCACGCCCGCGCGGCTCCGCGGGACCGCGGGCACGCCGAGGAGCGACGCCACCCGACGCGTCGACGGCGCCTCGGCTGACCGGCCCGCGACCGCGGTCGGGGTCCAGCCCCGGGCGACGAGAGCGGTCGCGACGGCGGTACCGGCGCGACCGGGCCCTATCAGCGCGAACTCGGAGCGACTGCTGCCGTCCACGTGAACCTTTCGTTCCAGGCCCTCGCGGGTCCCGGACTACTGAGCCGCCGAACTAGGGAGTCGATGGCGGCAGCAATGTTAGTGCGGTCCTGCGGACACCACGCCACCCCGAGCGGGGCATCGCGACCAGGTCGGGATCGAGGTCGCCGAGGGGGGCGAGCACGAAGTGGCGTTCGAACAGGCGGGCGTGCGGCACCACCAGGTCGGGCTCGTTCACCAGCTCGTTCCCGACGAGCAGGATGTCGACGTCGAGGGGGCGGGGCCCCCATCGCTCTCCGTCGGGATCGCGCCCGGCGTCGGCCTCGAGTCGCTTGGCCACCGCGAGGAGCTCGCGGGGCGAGAGCGTCGTCTCGATGGCGACGACGGCGTTGAGGTACTCGCCCTGCGGCGGTCCGCCGACCGGATCGGTCTCGTAGACAGGCGACACCGCCGCCACCGTGATGCCGGCTACGGCCGCGAGGCCGTCGACGGCACCCTGGAGCCGCGCCGCCCGGTCGCCCTCGTTGGACCCGAGGCCGAGATACGCACGACGCTCGCTGCTCACGACCAAGTGGTCACCGTTCGATGTGCACCGCGACGTGATCGACCATCGCCCGAACGGGCGGGTGCAGCTTCCGCACCGTCACGCTGACACCCGTGACCCGCGGATCGGATGTGCACACCTCCGCGATGTGCGCGGCGAGCCGCTCGAGCAGCTGGTACCGCTCCGACTTGACCACCCGGCCCACGGCCTCGGCGACGGCCGAGTAGTCGACGGTGTCTTCGAGCGCGTCGCTCGCGCCGGGCGCGCCGAGGTCGACGGCGAGCTCCACGTCGACCTCGAAGGGCTGGGGTCGGGCCTGCTCCTCGGGGAGCACACCGTGCACCCCGAGCTCGCGCAGTCCGGCGATCACGATGCGATCTGTCACGGGGCGACTCAGTGTACCGGCCGTCTGCGACTGCCCGTCAGGGCGCGCGCACGATCTTCTCGTCGATGGTGGTGGCGACGATCTCACGCCCGATCGATCCGAGCTGGCGACCGGTGAGGCGCTCGATGATCACGAGCGCGTGCGGCCCTTCGCCCACGACACCCGTGTAGAGGAGGTAGCCCGCCATCACGCCCAGGATCCGGTCGCCGAACTCCTCGTGGTGCACGAGCACGCGCTCGTCGGGCAGGTCGAGCCACCCGGCGATGGTGGCGTAGATCTCGCCCAGTCGCTCCCCGAGCTCGTCGTGGCGACCGAGCGGGATGTGCTCGTAGGCGATGCCGGCTTCCTCGTACGCATGCAGGTTGTGCGGCGAGTCGAGCAGCGAGAGCACGTGGGTGAAGCCGTGCCCGGCGAGCCAGATGAGCTCCTCCTGGCGGCGCACCTTGCGGTGATTGCGCGCGAACCCCCCCGGCCGCTCGGATGCTGCCAACCGGTCACGCAGGATCCAGCAGAAGTAACGCGGTTCGAGGCCCTGCGCCCATCGGCCTCTCACGCCGCCTCCGCCGTTCGCAGCGACTCCAGCAGGCGGACGGCCTCCGCCGCCGGACGGGCCTCGTGCACGCGCACCATCCGCGCGCCGCGGTCGAGTGCCCACACGACGGTGGCGAGCGTGCCCTCCTCGCGTTCGGCGGCGGGGACATCGACACCGTCGTGGCCGAGGACGGCGCCGATGAAACGCTTCCGCGACGTGCCGACGACGACGGGAACCGCGACGCGGGTGACGAGCTCGTGCAGGTGGGCGAGCAGCTCGAGGTTGTGCCGAACCGTCTTGCCGAAGCCGATCCCGGGATCGGCGGCGAGAGCGGCGTCGGCGATCCCGGCAGCCCGGGCAAGGTCGAGCCGGTCGACCAGGAACGTGGCCACATCACGAACCACGTCGTCGTAACGGGGGTCGTTCTGCATGGTGCGGGGTTCACCCAGCATGTGCATGACGACGTAGCCGGCACCGGCTTCGGCCACGACGCGCAGGATCGCGGGCTCGGCGCGCCCGGCCGAGACGTCGTTGACGACGACGGCGCCGGCGTCGACCGCGGCCGCGGCGACGTCACGCTTCGTCGTGTCGACGCTCACCGGCACCCCCGCCTCGCGCACGAGGCGCTCGATGACGGGCACCACCCGGGCACGTTCGGTGGCGGCGGGAACCGGCCGGGCGCCCGGGCGGGTCGACTCGCCGCCGACGTCGAGGAGGTCGGCTCCGGCCGCGACCAGATCGAGGCCGTGGGCGGCCGCCGCCCCGGGGTCGAGCCACCGCCCGCCGTCGGAGAACGAGTCGGGGGTTACGTTGACGACACCCATGACCGCCGGGCGCGCCCGGCACACGGTGCCCCAACGAAACGTCACGGGGCCGCAGCGTACTGGCGCGGCGCCCCCCGCTCGCCCGGCGTCAGGAGCCGACGACCGCCCCCGCGGGCACGAGGGGTGTCCGGATCGGGTCGGGGCGCACGTGGAGACCA
>DASUUL010000341.1:0-10114 GCA_036374115.1 Acidimicrobiia bacterium
CGAGCTCGAGCCCCGGTTCGCCGACGCCATCGAGCACCTGTTCCTCTACTACGGCGACGAAGCCGGCTGGTCGCCCGCGGCCCGCGAAGCCCTGGGTCTCGAGGTCAAGGCGCCGCCCGAACCGGCGAAGTAGCCCAACGGAGGTCCGAAGGGGGATGACCCGCTCGACCGGCACGCTCGCCACCCGCAGGCTCGGTACCGAAGGCCTCGAGGTCTCGGCCCAGGGTCTCGGGTGCATGGGGATGAGCTGGGCCTACGGCGCCGCCGACGAGAGCGAAGCCGTCGCCACGATCCACCGCGCCCTCGAGCTGGGCGTGACCCTTCTCGACACCGCCGACGTCTACGGGGCCGGGGCGAACGAAGAGCTCGTCGGCACCGCGATCGCCGGCCGGCGCGACGAGGTGGTGGTGGCGACGAAGTTCGGCATCGTGTTCGGTCCCGGGGGTCGCCGGTCGGCCACCGGCACACCCGAGTACGTGCGGGAGGCATGCCACGCGTCGCTGCGGCGCCTCCGTGTCGACGTGATCGACCTCTACTACCAGCACCGCGCCGATCCCGACGTGCCCATCGAGGACACGGTGGGTGCGATGGTGGAGCTCGTAGCCGCGGGCAAGGTGCGCTACCTCGGGCTCTCGGAGGCCTCGGCCGACACGATGCGGCGCGCGTCCACGGTGCACGCCATCAGCGCGCTGCAGAGCGAGTGGTCGTTGTGGAGCCGCGACGTCGAAGCCGAGGAGCTCCCGACCGCCCGCGAGCTCGGCATCGGGATCGTGCCCTATAGCCCGCTCGGCCGCGGGTTCCTCACGGGTCGGATCACCGGCGCCTCCGACCTCGCCGACGACGACTTCCGCCGTACGCAGCCGCGCTTTCGCGGCGACAACCTCACCCGCAACCTCGAACTGGTGGAGCGGGTGCGCGCGCTGGCCACCGAGAAGGGCGTGACGCCGGGGCAGCTCGCGCTCTCGTGGGTGCAGCAGCAGGGCGACGACGTGGTTCCGATCCCCGGCACGAAGCGGCGTACCCACCTGGAGGAGAACGTCGGCGCCCTCGACGTGGAGCTCGCGCCTGGCGATCTCGTGCTGCTGGAGGAGATCGCACCCCGGGGTGCGGCCGCCGGCGATCGCTACGACGACATGACGTGGGTGGTCGGCCAGACCCGCGCTCGAGCGTAAGCCGAACCCCGCCACGAGGTGCCGAGAGCCGAGCGTTTGCCGGGCCGAACGCCTGTTCGATAAGTTCTCGGCATGGCCCTGGCGGCGCTTCCCCGGCGCGACGAGCAGGCGCGCACCCGGCTGGAGGCCGCCGCCCGGCGGGCGAGCCCGACGGTGCTCGCGCGGGAGCAGGTCCTCCCCGTCCCGGGGGAGCTGGGCGCGCTGGTCCCGGCCCTGCAGCGGGGATCGGTGGTCGCGGTGGGCGGTGAGCCCGGCGCCGGCGCCACCACCGTGGCCCTGGGGCTGGCGGCGGCGGCGACGGCGGCGGGCACATGGGCGGCCGCGGTCGAGGTGGAGGTCGAGGTGGAGATCGGGGTGGAGGTCGGGTCGGCTCCCGGGCTCATCGGCGGGCTTGCAGCCGCCGAGGCCGGGGTAGCACTCGACCGGTTCACCGTGGTCCGGCGGGTACCCCCCACCCGTTGGGCCACGGTGGTGGCGGCCCTGCTCGACGGCATCGAGCTCGTGGTCACCGAGGTGCCGCCGCACGCCCGCGCCGGTGACGCCCGCCGTCTGGCGGCGCGGGCGCGGGAGCGGGGCGTGGTGCTCGCCGCGCTGGGCGCCTGGCCGGCCGAGGCGGCGGTACGGCTGTGGGTCGACGGCACCACGTGGACGAACGGTGACCGCAGCGACGGCCTGTTGGCGGCGCGCGAGCTCCGGGTGCGAGTCGAGGGGCGGGCCGCGCCCGCCGTCGGCATCGTCCCCCTCGCGCGCACGGGGTGAGCGGCGTGCGCACGGCCTTCCTCTGGTGTCCCGACTGGCCGGTCGTCGCGCTCCGGACGCGCGCGCCGGAACTGCACGGTGTCCCGGTGGCGGTGGTCGAGCGCGGCGAACGGGGCCCGGTGGTGCAGTCGGCGTCGGTGGAGGCACGGGCCGAAGACGTGGTGCCGGGCCTCCGCCGGCGCGAAGCCGAGACGCGCTGTGCCGGCTTGGTCGTCGTGGACGCCGATCCGCACGTCGAGGCGCGCGCGTTCGAGCGGGTGGCGCGTGCGGTGGAGGCGTTCACGCCCCGTCTCGTGCTCGAGCGGCCGGGGCGGTTGTCGTTCCCCACCCGCGGGCCGGCGCGTTACTTCGGTGGTGACGAGTCGCTGGCGGGACGCGTGCTCGCGGCGGTAGGCGCGGTCGACGTTCTCGACGCTCGCATGGGTGTGGCCGACGGCGCGTTCGCGGCCGAGCTCGCGGCGCGAACGACGGAACCCGGCACCGCGCGGGTGGTGGAGCCGGGCGAGTCGCCTCCGTTCCTCGCCGGCTGGCCGGTGGCGGCGCTGGGCGATCCCGACCTCGCCGACCTCCTCGTCCGGTTGGGGTTGCGCACACTCGGCGACTTCACCGCGCTGCCGGCTCCGGCCGTGCTGGCTCGCTTCGGGCCCGTGGGTGCCCGCGCCCACCGGCTCGCGTCCGGTCTCGACGAGCTCGGCGCGCCGCCGGCCGAACCGCCGCCCGAGCTCACCGAGACCGCCGAGCTCGACCCGCCCGCCACCCAGGTCGACACCGCCGCGTTCGTAGCCAAGGCGCTCGCCGAGCGGTTGCTCTCCCGTCTCGACGCCCGCGGCCTCGGCTGTACGCGCGTGATGATCGAAGCCGAGACCGAGCACCGCGAGCGCCTCACTCGCTGCTGGCGCCACGAGGGCGCGCTCACTCCGGCGGCGCTGGCGGCCCGGGTGCGCTGGCAGCTCGAGGGTTGGCTGACCGCCGCCCCCGCTCGTGAGAGCGGACTCGACGTGACGGCCGGGCTCACCCTGTTGCGACTGGCACCCGACGAGGTGGTCGCGGCGGGTGGGCGCCAGCTCGGGTTCTGGGGCGGAGACCAGGCCGCCGCCGACCGCGCCGGACGCGCCCTTGCGCGGGTCCAGGGGATGCTCGGGCACCCCGCCGTGCTCACCGCCGTCCCCCAGGGCGGGCGCACGCCCGCCGAGCGCGTGCGGTGGGTGCCGTGGGGCGACCCCCGGCGGCCCGCCCGTCCCGTCGACGCCGTGCCGGCGCCCGGAGCCAATGTGGCCGAGGTGCCGCCGTGGCCGGGCGCGATCCCCGGCCCCGCGCCGGCGCGCGTCCTCGACCCGCCCCGGCCCGCCGAGCTCCTCGACGCCGACGGCCGGCCCGTCACCGTCACCGGCCGGGGCGACGCGTCGGCGCCGCCGGCGCATCTCGGGTGCGACGCGCTCGCCGGCGGCGGGGGAGCGGTGACGGCCTGGGCCGGCCCGTGGGCCCACGACCTCCGCTGGTGGGACGGCCGGGCGCGCGACCGGTGCGCCCGCTGGCAGGTGGTGGTCGCGCCCGGCACCGCCTGCCTCGTCGCCCTCGCCGGCGGTCGCGCCACCGTGGAGGCGATCTACGACTGAAGGGCCGTTCCGGCGACGCCAAAACGGCACGGCGGCAGTCTCGCATATGGTCTGAATCGTGGCCTCGCTCGACCGCGTCCGTGACCTCGCAGCCCGTGACCACGGCCTCGCGGTCGTCGCCACCTCGAGAGCTGACGGCTCGGTGCAGGCATCGGTGGTCAACGCCGGTGTGCTCGACCACCCGCTGGGCGGCGATCCGGTGGTCGCCTTCGTCGCTCGGGGCGCCACCGCGAAGCTCGCCAACCTCCGCCTCCGATCGTCCGCGACCGTCGTGTTCCGAGCGGGATGGGAGTGGGCGGCAGTCGAGGGGGCCGCCGAGATCGCCGGCCCCGACGACCCGCTCCCGGGCTTGGATCCCGCCGTGCTCCCGCAGCTGCTGCGCGACGTGTTCAGTGCCGCCGGCGGCACTCACGACGACTGGGACGAGTACGACCGCGTGATGGCGGCCGAACGTCGTGCGGCGGTGCTCGTGCATCCCGGGCGCGTCTATTCGAACCCTGGTACGTGAGCACGGTGCCGGAGTCGCCGCCGCTGATCCGAACCCCCGACCAGCGCCTGCGTGTCTTCGTCAGCTCCACGCTGGGCGAGCTCGCGGAGGAACGGGCGGCGGTGCGAGGCGCGATCGAGCACCTGCGCCTCGCACCGGTGATGTTCGAGCTCGGCGCCCGCCCGCACCCACCGCGCGAGCTGTACCGCGCCTACCTCGAGCAAAGTCACGTCTTCATCGGGATCTACTGGGAGCGCTACGGGTGGATCGCGCCGGGCGAGGCGATCTCGGGTCTCGAGGACGAGTACCGGCTCGCCGGCGATCGGCCCCGGCTCCTGTACATCAAGGAGCCGGCGCCGAACCGTGACGCGCGCCTCGCGGATCTGATCACCGAGCTCCAGCGCGACGACCGGGCGTCGTACAAGCGCTTCGCCGGCGCCGGCGAGCTTCGCCGGCTCGTGGAGGAAGACCTCGCGGTCCTGCTCACCGAGCGATTCGAGAGCGCCACGGCCGGCGCGCAGGCGGAGCCCGCGCACGCGCCCGTGCCCGCGCCCGCAACCCGGATCGTGGGGCGGCGCGCGGAGGTCGCCGCCGTGGTCGACCGCCTCCGGGCGGGGGACCGTCTGGTCACGCTCACCGGCATCGGGGGGATCGGCAAGACGAGGCTCGCGGTCGAGGTCGCCAACGCCGTCGGCGACGAGGCGGCGACCGCGTTCGTGGCCCTGAGCGCCGTCCACGACGCCGATCGGGCGCTCCGCACGATCGCCGACCGGATCGGTGCCCGGTCCGACGGGGCGCGAACGCCGCTCGACGTCGTCATCGATCAGGTGCGCAGTCATCGGATGCTGCTCGTGCTCGACAACCTCGAGCAGATTCCCGACCTCGCGCCCGTGGTCGCCGACCTTCTTGCGGGGTCGCCCGAGCTGCAGATCCTGGCGACGAGCCGGCGAGCGTTGCGCATCCGAGCCGAGCAGGAGGTACCGGTCCCGCCGCTGCCTGTTCCCTTGCCGCACGGCTCCACCGCGCGGCCGGCGGAGGAACCGGCGGTGCAGCTCTTCCTCGAGCGCTCCCGGGCGGTCGCAGCCGGGCTCGAGCTCACCGCCGACACCGCGGACGCGGTGGCGGAGATCTGCCGCCGTCTGGAGGGCATCCCGCTGGCGATCGAGCTGGCCGCGGCGCGCACGAAGCTGCTCTCGCCCACGGAGCTGCTCGAACGACTCACCGACCGCCTGTCGGTGCTCGTCGGCGGCGGGCCCGACGTGCCGGAACGGCAACGCACGCTGCGGGCGACGATCGACTGGAGCTACGACCTGCTCACCGACGACGAGCGCGCGCTCTTGGCGCGTCTCGGCGTGTTCACCGGTGGGTGGACGGTGGAGGCCGCCGAGGCGGTGTGCGGTGTCGGGGATGCCGATGTGCTCGCGACACTCGGAGCGCTCCTCGACGCGAGTCTCGTCACCGCGGTCGGCGACGCGGGATCCTCGCCGCGCTTCGCGATGTTCGAGACGGTGCGTGCCTATGCCCGCGAGCGCCTCGACGAGCGGGGGGAGGTGGCCGCGATCGCGGCCCGTCACCTCGACTACTACCGCCGCCTCGGCGAGCGTGCCCAGCCCTCGCTCTGCGGGCCGGGACAACGCGAGTGGGTGGCACGGCTCGATCCCGAGCGACCCAACCTGAGGTACGCGGTGGCGACCGCGCTCGCTACGAGCCGCTACCCCGACGTGGTCGAGCTGGCCTGGGATGTCGTCGTGTTCTACTTCGTCCGCGACGCGGTCGACGAGCCCGCGGGCTGGCTCCAGGCGGCGGTGGATGCGGCCCCCGATCTCGACGATGTGACCGCGGCGAAGCTCCGCTCGCTCCACGCGCTCACCCGAATCCATCAGGGCCGCTACGCGGGCGTCCACGCGGATCTCGAGGAACCGCTCGAGGTGTTCGGCCGCGAGCGCATGGACTTCGAATCGGCCGTCGCGCTCCACCAACTCGGGTTCGTGCGCTACCGCCTCGATCGCGACGTCGACGCCGCGATCGCCGCGCTTCGTGAGTCGTCGCGTCGCTTCGACGACATCGGCCACGACTGGGGGGTGGCATTGGCCGAGGCGATGCTCGGGAGTGTTTTCGCCGCCGAGGGCGAGCTGGAGGCGGCGGAGGGCTGCCAGCTCCGGTCGCTGGCGCGCGCCCGCGGCATCGACAACGAGCCCCAGATCGTGCAGGCGGTCCAGCAGCTCGCGTTCATCCGGCTCCTCGAGCAGCGCGAAGCCGAGGCCTTCGAGCTCCTCGAGGAGTCCGCGGTCCTGCTGCGGCGCCAGCGCCTGCGCACCGATGCCACCTACTGCCTCGACGCACTCGCTCTCATCGCGCTCGTGGGCGGCGACGCCGCCACCGCCGCCGACGCCGTTGGAGTCGCCGCCGCCGAGCGCGCCCGTCTCGCGGTGGCTCCCTGGCCGTCGCTGGAACCCGCGATCTCGCGGGTCGTGGGGGCGGCGCGACGCCGGCTCGGAGACCGCGAGTTCGAGGAGCGCCGGCGGGGGGCGGAGGAGCGTGATCTCTTCGACGCGCTCGACGCCGCCCTCGCCGCCGTGCGGCGGCTCGAGCTGGTGCGGTTGCCAGACCGAACATACGTTCGCTAACGTCGTCGTCCCCGGGATCGCGGGGTCTCGGACAGCGGCAACGACGGAGTAGGGACTGGTGGCCGACCTGGGCTCGCGGTCGGCGTATGCCGAGCTGCACTGCCACACGAATTTCTCGTTCCTCGACGGCGCCAGCCATCCCGAGGAGCTCGTCGACGAGGCCGCCCGTCTCGGTCTCGCTGCACTGGCCGTCACCGACCACGACGGTTTCTACGGGATCGTCCGCTTCGCCGAGGCCGCCCGCACCTGCGCGCTCCCCACGGTCTTCGGCGCCGAGCTCACGCTCGGGGCCACCGTGTCGCCCAACGGCGCCGCCGATCCCCCCGGCGAGCACCTGGTGGTGCTGGCCGAAGGGCCGGAGGGCTACGCCGCGCTGGCCCGGGCGATCAGCGATGCCCAGCTACGGGGGGAGAAGGGCGCTCCCCGCGCCGATCTCGGCGCACTCACGGGCGCGCACGGTGGGCACTGGCGCGTGCTCACGGGCTGTCGCAAGGGCGTGGTGCCGAGTGCGTTGCTGCGCGACGGTCCCGCGGCCGCCCGGCGCGCCCTCGACCGGCTCGTCGCCGCCTTCGGGCGCGACCGGGTGCTGGTGGAGTTGTGGGACCACGGTGATCCCCTCGACCGGCACCGGAACGATGCGTTGGCCGAGGTCGCGATCGGTGCCGGTGCCGACGTGGTGGCGACGAACAACGTCCACTACGCGACCCCGCGACAACGTCCCCTCGCCACCGCGCTCGCCGCCATCCGGTCGCGCCGGTCGCTCGACGAGATCGACGGCTGGTTGCCGGCGGCGCCGTTCGCGCACCTGCGGGCGCCGCAGGAGCAGCACCGCCGGTTCGCCCGCTATCCCGGCGCGGTCGAACGCACGGTCGAGATCGCAGCGGCGTGCGCGTTCGACCTGCGCATCGCGGCACCGAACCTCCCCGATCTCGACGTTCCCCGGGGTCACACCGATATGAGCTGGCTGCGCGAGCTCACGCGACGCGGCGCGTCCGTGCGCTATCCGCCCACACATCCCCACCACGAGAAGGCGATGCGCCAGATCGACTACGAGCTCGACGTGATCGACGAGCTCGGGTTCCCCGGCTACTTCCTCCTTCTCGTCGACATCGTCGAGTTCTGCCGGCGTGAGGACATCTACTGCCAGGGGCGGGGGAGTGCGGCCAACAGTGCCGTCTGTTACGCCCTCGGCATCACCAAGGCCGACGCGGTCGCGCTCGGCCTCCTCTTCGAGCGGTTCCTCTCGCCCGAGCGCGACGGTCCCCCCGACATCGACATCGACATCGAGCACCAGCGGCGCGAGGAGGTGATCCAGTACGTCTACGACAAGTACGGCCGTGAGTGCGCGGCGCAGGTCGCCAACGTGATCACGTACCGACCCCGCTCGGCCCTGCGCGAGATGGCCAAGGCGGCCGGCCTCTCACCCGGCCACGCCGACTCCCTCACCAAGTGGATCGACCGGTGGCGCTCCAACAACGGCGCCTTCGCCGATCTCCGGTCGGACGGGCCGCCGGTGCCGGAGCTGGTGCTCGACCTCGCCGGCCAGGTGCTCGACTACCCCCGCCATCTCGGTATCCACTCCGGCGGCATGGTCATGGCCGACCGGCCACTGGTGGAGTACTGCCCGGTCGAGTGGGCGCGGATGGACGGGCGCTCGGTGCTCCAGTGGGACAAGGACGACTGCGCCGCCGCCGGGCTGGTGAAGTTCGACCTCCTCGGCCTCGGGATGCTCACGATGCTGCACCTGGCCGTCGACCTGATCCGCGAGCACGAGGGCGTGGAGGTCGACCTCGCCACCATCCCCCAGGAGCCCGAGGTCTACGCGCTGCTCTCGGCCGCCGACACCGTGGGTGTGTTCCAGGTGGAGAGCCGGGCCCAGATGGCCACGTTGCCGCGGCTGCGCCCCGAGTGCTTCTACGACCTCGTGGTCGAGGTGGCGCTCATCCGCCCCGGGCCCATCCAGGGCGGGTCGGTCCACCCCTACCTGCGGCGCCGCACCGGCCAGGAACCGGTCACCTACCCGCATCCGCTGCTCGAGGACTGCCTGCGCAAGACGCTGGGGGTGCCGCTGTTCCAGGAGCAGCTCATGCAGATGGCGATCGACGTCGCCGGGTTCACCCCCGGCGAGTCGGACCAGCTGCGCCAGGCCATGGGCTCGAAGCGGTCGAAGGCGCGGATGGCGGCGATGCGCGAGCGCCTCATGCGGGGGATGGCGGAGCGGGGGATCACCGGCGCCGTGGCCGAGGAGATCGCGCACAAGCTCGAGGCGTTCGCCGACTTCGGGTTCCCGGAGAGCCACTCGGTGAGCTTCGCCTACCTCGTGTACTCGAGCTCGTGGGTGAAGCTCCACTACCCGGCCGAGTTCGTCTGCGCGCTCCTCAACGCCCAGCCCATGGGCTTCTACTCCCCGCACACGCTCGTACGCGACGCGATCCGCCACGGCGTCGAGGTGCTCGGCCCCGACGTGATCGCCTCGCGCAAGGACTGCACCCTCGAACCGCGAACCGGGGCCGCCGGCCCGATCGGCCACCCGAAACCCGGGTGGCACGCCGACCCTTCCACGAGTGCGGTACGGATGGGCCTGCGCTACGTGCGCGGTCTCCGTGAGGCCCTGCTCGACCGCATCGACGAGCAGCGGGACCGTCGCCCCTTCGCCGATCTCGAAGACTTCACCCGCCGCACCGGCGCGTCCACCGACGCGCTCGAGGCGTTGGCCACCGCCGGCGCGTTCGGCTGCTTCGGCGAGAGCCGCCGCTCGGCGCTGTGGGCCGCCGGAGCCCTGCGGGAGGCGCGCCCCGACAAGCTGCCCGGCCTCGTCACCGGATCCGACGCCCCCCGCCTTCCGGGGATGACCGACGTCGAGGAGACCGCGGCCGACTTGTGGGCCCTCGGCCTGACCCCCGGGAAGCACCCGACCGAGTTCGTGCGCGAGCACCTCCAGACCCAGGCTGTGGTCACCGCTTCCGAGCTGCGCGAGCTCGAGCACCGCAGCGTCGTCGAGGTCGCCGGTGTCGTCACCCATCGTCAGCAGCCGTCGACGGCCAAGGGCGTGATCTTCCTCAACGTCGAGGACGAGACGGGCATGGTCAACGTGATCTGCACGCCCGACGTGTGGCGCCGCTTCCGCAGGGTCGCACGTGTCGCTCCCGCGCTCCGGGTACGGGGTGTGCTCGAGCGTCACCAGGGCGTGATCAACCTCCTCGCGCAGCGCATCACCGCCCTGCCCCTCACCGTGGACGACCTGCTCCACTCCCGCGATTTCCGGTAATCGTTAGGCTGCACCTCCATGGCGCAGCAACAAGACCGGCTCGACCGCACCACCGTTCTGGCGATGGTCGCGATGGGGCTCGCCGTCCTCATCATCGCCAACGACTTCACCGCGTTGAGTGTCGCGCTCCCCGAGATGGAGAACGACCTGAACTCCGATCTCACCACGGTGCAGTGGGTGATCAA
>DASUUL010000342.1:0-3738 GCA_036374115.1 Acidimicrobiia bacterium
CGGCTTCGAGGGCGTCGGCGACGCGGTCGTGGAAGCGGGCGCGCACGGATGCGAACGACTGCGACCCCGGCACGAACGAACGGCGCCGCCGCGCCGCGACGTGGCCCAGGAAGGTGCGCCGGAAGGCGTCGTTCTCGAACAGCCCGTGCAGGGACGTACCGAACACCCGGCCCGCGAGCACCGCGCCCTCGTGCTCGACGCCGAGCTCGTCGTCGAGCTCGACCCAGCTCTCCCCGCCCTCGCGAACCGGTTCGCCGTGCCGGATCTCGTACCCCTCGACGGTGCAGCCCAGCGCCCGTCCCCGGCGCACGCGGGTGGTCTTGGTTCGCCCGAACCGGGTCGTCACGGGGAGGAGGCCCAGGCCGGCCACCGCTCCCGGCGGGCCCTCGACGCCGTCGGGATCGGCCACGCTCCCGCCGAGCATCTGGTAGCCACCGCAGATCCCGAGCACCACCGCGTCGGCGTGCGTGACCGCGCGCGCCAGGCCGGCGCGGCGCAGCCATGCCAGGTCGGCGGTCACCGCCCGGCTCCCCGCGAGCACGATCACGTCGGCGCCCGTGAGCTGCTCGGGGCGGGTGGCGTAGCGCACGATCACGTCGGGCTCGGCCGCCAGCGGCTCGACATCCGTGAAGTTGGAGAGGCGCGGCGTGCGCACGACCGCCACGACCAGCGCTGCCGGCCGCGGCTCGGCGGAAGCGGGAACGTCGAGGCTGTCCTCGGCGTCGACCGCACCGGGCAGGTGCGGCACCACGCCCAACACCGGGACACCGGCGCGCGCCTCCAGCAGCTCGAGTCCGGGCCGGAGGAGGGCGGCGTCGCCGCGGAAGCGGTTCACGACGATGCCGCGCACGCGACCGCGGAGCTCGGCGGGAAGGAGCGCGACGGTGCCGTAGGCGGCGGCGAGCATGCCGCCGCGATCGACGTCGGCCACGAGCACGGCGTCGATCCCGGCCCGGGCGGCCAGCGGCAGGTTGGCGACGTCGCGCTCGAGGAGGTTGAGCTCCGCCGGGCTACCAGCGCCTTCGGCGACGACCACGTCGAACCGGCGGCGCAACCGCTCCAGCGCCGTGGACGCGACGTCGAGCAGCGTGCCGGCATGGGTGCCGTAGTCGGCGGCACCGGCGTGGGTGAGCGGCCTCCCGTGCACGATCACCTGGGCGCGCCGGTCGTCGATCGGCTTCAGCAGGATCGGGTTGAGGTCGGCACTCGGATCGATCCCGGCGGCGAGCGCCTGGGCGTACTGCGCCCGCCCGATCTCGGTGCCGTCGGCGCACACAGCGGCGTTGTTCGACATGTTCTGCGCCTTGAACGGCGCGACCCGCACGCCCCGCCGGGCGAGCAGGCGGCACAGACCGGTGACGATCGTGGACTTCCCGGCGCTGCTGCTCGTGCCGCACACCATGAGCGCGCCGCACAGCCCGGCGCCGAGCCCGGGAGGGCTCGAGGCGATCAATAGTCGATCCCCTTCTTCGCCCGGATGCCGCGGTCGTATGCGTGCTTCACGCTGCGCATCTCGGTCACGGTGTCGGCGGCGTCGACCAGCGCGGCCGGCGCATCCCGGCCGGTGAGCACGACGTTCACGGTCTCGGGCCGGTCGCGCAGGGCCGCGACGACCTCGTCGAGGGCGATCCACCCCCAGTTGACGGGGTAGGTGATCTCGTCGAGCACGACCAGCCGGTGCTCGCCCGCGCCGATGACGCCGGCCGCGTGGCGCCAGGCCTCCCGCGCCACCGCCTCGTCCTCGGACAGGTCGGCGGAGTCCCAGCTGAACCCCTCGCCGATGGTCCACCAGTCGACACCGAGCTTCCGCGCGGTGGCCTCCTCGCCCACGTTCCACTTGCCGGACTTCACGAACTGCACCACCGCCACATCCCAGCCACGCGCCACCGCCCGCATCACCACTCCGAACGCTGCGGTCGACTTCCCCTTGCCGTCGCCGGTGTTCACGATCACGACCGACGGCGCCGCCCGCAGGTCGCCGGGGCGGGGGTCGTCGGTGGGAGGTTCGTACTTCCAGGGCTCGCTTCCGGTCATCGGCCGCTCCTCGTTCGGTACGGCACCACCACGGGGCCGTCGGCACCCTCGAGCACCTCGACGCGGGCACCGAAGTGCTGCTCGAGGAGCACGGGTGTGAGCACCTGTCTCGCAGGCCCGCGCTCGACGACGTGCCCGGCGTCGAGGAGCACGAGCTCGTCGGCGTAGAAGCCCGCGAGCGTGAGGTCGTGCAGGGCGGTGACCACGGTGAGCGACCGCTCGCGCCGGAGCCGGTCCACGAGCTCCAAGACGTCCTGCTGGTGGCCGACGTCGAGCGCGGTGGTCGGCTCGTCGAGCAAGAGCACGCTGGCGTCCTGGAGCAGCGCCCGCGCCAGCAGCACGCGCTGGCGCTCACCGCCCGAGAGCGTCTCGACCCGGCGTTGGGCCAACCCGCGCACGTCGAGCAGATCGAGGGTCTCCTCGGCCCGGGCCACGTCGGCGCCGGTCTCGGATCCGAGGAAGGGCAGGTGGGGGGTCCGCCCGAGCAACACGTAGTCGATCACCACCGCGCCGAGCGGGATGATCGGGGTCTGCGGGACGAGCGCCACCAGCCGGGCACGTTCACGCACCCGAAGGCGCCCGGCGTCCCGTCCGTTGAGCTCGATGCGGCCGCCGTCGGGCGTCACGATGCCGGCGATCGCGTGCAACAGGGTCGACTTACCCGCGCCGTTCGGCCCGACGACGGCGGTCCACTGCCCGCCGTCGACGCGGAGGTCGACAGTGTCGACGATCCGGCGCCCGCCCCGCTCGACGACGAGCTCCTTCACGATCAGCGGCGTCATGTATGGACCTCTCGCGACGTCCGCAGCACGACCACGAAGAACGGCGCGCCGACGAACGCAGTGACCACACCGATCGGGACCTCGGCCGGCGCGGTGGCCGTGCGCGCCACGAGGTCGGCAAGCGCGAGGAACGCGCCGCCGAAGAGCAGCGACAACGGGAGGATGACGCGGTAGCTCGATCCGGCGAGCAGGCGAACCGTGTGGGGCACGATGATCCCCACGAACGCGATCAGCCCGCTCACCGACACCGCGGCGGCGGTTGCCAGCGAGGCCGCGCCCACGATGAGCAGCCGCGTGCGCGCCGCCGGTACGCCCAGCGTCGTTGCTTCCTCCTCACCGACCGCGAGCACGTCGAGCACGCGCCGGTGTGCCAGGAGCACCACGCTCGTCACCACGAAGTACGGCAGGACGAGCACGACCTCGCGCCAGCTGGCCACCGAGAGCCGGCCCAGGAGCCAGGAGTAGATCTGGCGGATGTCGTCGGAGTTGCGCGACTGCACGTAGGTCTGGGCGGCGGTGAAGAACGCCGCCACGGCCACGCCCGCGAGCAGCAACGTCGCCGGCGACCGGCCCCCGCCGGCCCGGCCGAGCGCGTAGGCGAGCAGCACCGCGGCGAGCGCGCCGCCGAACGCCGCCAGCGGCAGCACGCTGAAGCCTCCCGAACGCGTACCGGGGGCGGCGACGATCGTGATCGTGGCGGCCAGGCCCGCGCCCGCCGCCGCCCCGAGCAGGTACGGATCGGCGAGCGGGTTCCGGAACACGCCCTGGTACGACGCCCCCGCGCCCGCGAGCAGCGCGCCCACCAACAGGGCGAGGACGACGCGCGGGAGGCGCAGCTCGCGGACGATGTTCATCTGCTGCTGATCGAGACCCACGCCGTCGACCCACGGGAGGTGCCGGGCAACCTCGCCGAAGAGACGTC
>DASUUL010000343.1:0-11078 GCA_036374115.1 Acidimicrobiia bacterium
GAATAGACGATCTGGGCCAGCGCCCCGCTCGGAGGCCCACCCTCGGTGAAGAAGCTCTCGTGGAGCTCCACGAGCAGGCGCCTCCCGTCGTGATCGATCTCCGGCACGGACGCCTCCGGGTCGAGGGCACTCTGGAGCCCCACGGCCGATTCCTCCGGGGTGGGCCCCGCCACCAAGGCCCGGAGGACCTTGCGGAGGCCGACCGGTCGCTCCACGTCCCGTTCCACCGGGACGAGACCGTCGGTGCCGAGGAGGTACACCGTGATCTGCTCCGACGCGATCCCGCCCTGATCGGGATCGGCGGTCCCCGCCTCGGGCTCCAGCAGGCCGAAGGGGACGTCCTCGGTCTCGATCGCGGACGGTGACGACTGCGAGCGGACGCCGCACCCCGACACCGCCGCCACGAGCACGACGCCGCCGACGAGCACGCGGACCCGCGTCATGCCGGCCGCCACGGGAGCTCGACCACGAACCGCGCCCCCTGATGGCTCGGTGGCTCCTCCACCCAGACCCGCCCGCCCTGGATGCGCACGTGCTCGGCGACGAGGGCGAGCCCGAGCCCCGAGCCGCTGGCCGGCCGCCGCTGGCCCGAGGCCGCGCCCCGGGCGAAACGATCGAAGATGCGAGACCGGTCGGACTCCGACACACCCGGGCCGGCGTCGTCGACCTCGATGCGGACGTGCCCGTTGCGCCGGCGCACGGCCACGGCGGTGACGCCGCCGCCGTGGGCGCGCGCGTTCTCGAACAGGTTCAGCAGCACGCGATCGAGGCGGCGCTTGTCGACGAGCACGGGCGACCCGGCGAGCGCGGGATCGACCCGGACCTCGGGCGACTCGTCGCCGCGACCGAGGGTCTGGCGGATCTGCTCGCCGAACTCCACCGGCTCGAGCTCGAGCTCGTCGACTCCGGCGTCGGCGCGGCTCAGCTCGAGGAGGTCCTCGACGATCAGGCGCAACCGGTCGATCTCGGAGACGAGCAGATCGAGCGCGACCCGGCTGCGCTCGGGGATCTCGTCGCGCCGCCCGCGGAGCACCTCGGCGGCGGCGGCCACCGCGGTCAGCGGCGACCGCAGCTCGTGGCTGACGTCGGACACGAAGCGGGCGTCGCGGTCGATGCGCTGGCCGAGGGCATCGACCATGCGATTGAACGACGTGACGAGCCGATCGAGGTCGCGGTCGGACTGCGGCGCGAGGCGGGTCTCCAGGTCGCCCGCCGCCACCCGCTCGGACGCCGCCGCCACCTGGGCCACCGGCCGGGCGAGGCGCCGGCTGGCCCAGATCCCGATCAGGCCGCCGAGCACCGTGGCCAGCGCCGCCGACCCGAGGAGCGACGCCCGGAGCACACCGAGGGTCCGTTCGAGCTCGTCGAACTTGAACGCTTCGTAATAGTCGATGCCGAGCGCGGGGATCGGCAGGCCGACGAAGAGCCAGGGGTCGCCGTTCACCTGGACGCGCTGGCGCGCCGGTTGGCCCGATTGCACCTGGCGGCGCAGGCCGTCGGGCACCTGGTCGCGGCCGATGGCGACCGAGGTCCCCAGCCACGAGCCCCGGTACGAGAGCACGACGCTGGAGTCGACCGACCGCTCCGCGCTCGCCAACCCGCCGGCGACGTCACCCGTGCGCTGCACGTCGTCGCGCAGCACCCGGGCGTCGACGTAGGCCTGTCGCTGCAGGGAGCTCTCGCGCTGGCGGACGAGGTAGTGCTCCGAGAACGTGTAGGCGAGCAGGGCAACGACGGTCGACAGCACCAGCCCGGCGAGGGCGAACGCAACCGTCACCCGGAAGCGGAGGCTCCGCGTTCGGGCGGGGCGCAGGTTGAGCTTCATCTCAGCCTCGGGGGGCCCGGATGCTCACGGCTGGAGCTTGTAGCCCAGGCCCCGCATCGTCAGGAGATGGCGGGGCTCGGACGGATCCTTCTCGATCTTCGTGCGCAGCCGGCGGACGTGGGAATCGACGAGCCGGCGGTCACCGAAGTAGTCGTAGCCCCAGACCCGCTCGAGGAGCTGGTCGCGGCTGAGCACGATCCCGGTGTTGCGGGCGAGCTCGCACAGGAGGCGGAACTCGGTCTTGGTGACCGCCACCTCCCGGCCGTCACGGCGGACCACGCCGGCGTCGGGCAGCACTTCGACGTCACCGAAACGGTAGGCGGCGGCGCGCCCGGTGTCGTCCTCCCGGGGGCTGGCGCGCCGCAGCAGGGCCCGGATGCGGGCCGAGAGCTCCTTGGCTGCGAACGGCTTGCGCACGTAGTCGTCGGCGCCGGCCTCGAGCCCGGCGACGACGTCGTGGCTGTCGACCCGGGCGGTGACCATGACGATCGGTACGTCGCTGGCGCGCCGCAGCGACCGGCACAGGTCGAAGCCGCTCATCCCCGGCAGCATGATGTCGACCAGGACGAGATCGAACGTGCGGGCCTCGAAGGTCTCGAGCGCCGCTTCGGCGCTGGCCGCCTCGCTCACGTCGAAGCCCTCGTCTTCGAGCACCATCCGCATGGTCGTCCGGATCCGATCGTCGTCCTCGACCGCGAGGATGCTCACCGCCATCGCCTCCATGATGACCGCCGCCGCCGCCGCTCCGGTAGCGGGATACAGCACGAGCCGGCGCTCTCCCCCCGAGTCACGCCGGCTCGCGCAGGTCGACCCGGGGGCCTCCCCCGACGGATCTGGGCGGAGCCCGTTGGGGGGCCACGCATCCGGGCCGTTCTGGCGGGCAGTCTTTCCGAGCGGGGCTGCGGTTGGGTAGCCGTTCTGTTGCGGTTCGGCGGATCCGGGCATCCGAGCCGGCGCGAGCCGGGCAGCCCGTAGCCTGGGCGCCGTGCGGAGGAGCGGGCCGGAGACCGGCGACGGGCACCCTGGCGCCGGGCACCGGGCCCACGTGACGGCGCTGGTGGGCGACCTCATGGATCGATCGCGCATCTCGGCGGCGGTGCCGGGGGTGTCGTTCGCGTCCGGGGCCGAGGCCTGCGCCGGCGCCGACGTCGTGATCGTCGACCTCGGCGGCCACGCCGCCGCCGTCGCGAGCGTGCGCCGGCTGGCGCCCGGTGCCCGCATCGTGGCCTTCGGCCGCCACGACGACACCGACGCCCTCCAACGGGCCCGCCGCGACGGCGCCGACGCCGCCGTGGCCCGATCCCGCTTCTTCCGCGACCCGGGCGCGGTCGTCGCCGGGGACTCGCCGGCCCCGTAACCCCGGGCCCGCGCCGGTGGTCGAACGCTCCGTGACTCCCGCGGCCGTGCCCTCCCCCGCCGCGTCCTCACTGGCGGCCCGCCTCGAGGGCGCCGCCGAGAGCGGCGCCGCCGTGACGTTCGTGGGCTCGGCGGCCGGTGAGCACTCCGCCGAGCGGGTCTCGCTCGCCCGGCTCCACGACGACGCCCGGGCGGCGGCGGGCCGTCTCCAGGCCCGCGGCGTGGGGCCCGGCGCCCACGTGGCGCTGCTCGGGCCCACCACCCGCCCGATGGTCACCGCGATCGAGGCGACCTGGCTCGCCGGGGCGACGGTCGTCGCTCTCCCGCTGCCGATGCGGCTGGGAACCGTCGAGGAGTTCGTCGCCCAGACCCGGCGCCGGATCCGCAACGCCGATGCCGGCCTCGTCGTGGTCGATCCCGCGCTCGCCGAATACCTCGACCTGCGCCCGGAAGATCCGCCGATGGCCCGGCTCGACGAGCTCACGAGCGGCGCGGGAGCGTCCGCCTACGACCGGCCCGCCGCCGACCCGGACGCGACCGCGATCCTGCAGTTCACCAGTGGCTCCACCGCCGATCCCAAGGGCGTCGTGCTGCCGCACCGGTGCGTCACCGCCAACCTCGAGGCCATCATCGCCGCCGCCGGCATCGACCCGGAGACCGACCGGGCGGTCTCGTGGCTCCCCCTGTACCACGACATGGGGCTCATCGGGTGCCTGGCGACGCCGCTCACCGTCGGGTTCGACCTCGTGCTCGCCGCTCCCCAGGACTTCCTGGCGGGGCCCGCCCGCTGGATGGAGTGGCTCTCGGAGTTCGGCGGCACGATGACCGCCGGGCCCAACTTCGCCTACGCATTGGCGGCCCGGGCGCTGCGGCGACTCGACCGCCTCGATCTCTCCCGCTGGCGCCTCGCGCTCAACGGCGCCGAGCCCGTCGACCCGGACGCGGTGGAGGCCTTCTGTGCCGCCGGCGCCCGTCACGGCCTCGACCCCCGCTCCGCCTTCTGCGTGTTCGGGATGGCCGAGGCCACCCTCGCGGTCACCTTCCCCGAGCCGCTCACCGGCATGGCCGTCGACGCCGTCGACCGGCGGGTCCTCGAGACCGACCGCTACGCCGCGCCCCTCGACCCTGCCGCCCCGGGGACCGCCGACGCCCGCCGCCTGGCCCGGCTCGGGCGACCGCTGGCCGGCCTTGAGCTGCGGGTGTGCGATCCCGTGACGGGCGAGGTGATGCGCGACCGCGAGGCGGGCGAGCTCGAGATCCGGGGGACCTCGGTGACGCCGGGCTACTACCGCCACGACGCCGCCAACCGCGCCGCCTTCCGCGACGGCTGGCTGCGAACCGGCGACCTCGCCTATCTCGTCGACGGCGAGCTCGTGGTGTGCGGGCGGCTCAAGGACGTCATCATCGTCGGCGGTCGCAACGTATTCCCCGAGGACGTGGAACGGGCCGCCGCCGGTGTCGCCGGCGTCCGGGCCGGCAACGTCATCGCGTTCGGCACCGAGGGGCGGCGGGGACGCGAGGGGCTGGTCGTGGTGGCCGAGATCAAGGGCGACGACGCCGGGACCCTGCGCACGGCGCTCGCCGCCCAGGTCACCGCGGCCGTGGGCGTCCCTCCCGAGGACGTCGTGCTCGTGCGGCCCGGCAGCCTCCCCAAGACCTCCTCGGGCAAGCTCCAGCGGGCCCTGTGCCGGGCGCGCTACCTCGACCAGGAGCTCGACCCCGCCTGACGACGGGGGTCCGACGACCGGCGTTCACCGGCATCCGGCGGCACAAGGGGCTCCGGACCGGCAAGAATGGCAGGGCCCCGGACGGGGAAGATCCCTCCTGCCCTTCCCCTTCGGACGCGGCGATGGAAACACAACTCCCCCAGGCCCCGCCCACGCCGCCTGAGCCTCTCGCGCTCGAGGCCGCCCCCCGCTGGGGGCGCCGCGAGCTGCTCGGCGTCTTCGCCGCGCTGCTCCTGCTCACGATGGCGCTGCGGCTCCCGGCATTTTTCGTCGACGTCTTCAACAGCGACGAGACCTTCCTCGCCACCCAGGCCGAGGTGATCAACGACGGCGGTCAGCTGTACCAGGAGGCCGCCGACCGCAAGCCGCCGCTCGTGCCGTACCTGTACGCGGCCACCTTCGCGGTGACGGGCACGACCGCCCTGTGGTCGGTGCGGGTGGTCGCGATGCTGGCGGTGGCGCTCACCGCGCTGCTGGTGGCGGTGGAAGCACGCCGTCGCTACGGCCCACGCGCGGGATGGATCGGTGGCGTCCTGCTGGTGTTCGCCTCGGTGGCGTTCGCGCCCCAGGACGGGCAGGCGGCGAACTTCGAGGTGTTCATGCTGCCGGCGATGACGGCGGGCGTGCTGCTCGCCCGGCAGGGCCGGTCGTTCTCGTCGGGGGCGGCGGTGGCGGTGGCCACGCTCGCCAAGCAGACGGGCGCGGCGACGCTGCTCCCCGTCCTCTACTCGGTGTGGCGGCGGCGCGGGCGCCGGGGAGCCGGCGACGCTCTTCTCGGGTTCGCGGCGCCCCTCGCGCTGGTGGCGCTGCTCGTGGGGCCGGGCCAGCTCCTGTTCTGGGCGGTGCTCGGCAACGGCAGCTACCTGAGCATCCGTTCGGCGTCCGCGCTCGTGGCCCTGATGGTCCTGCTGATGACGCTGGCGTTCGTGGCCCTCAACCTGCCGATCCTCTGGACGATCCCCCGCGCCTGGGCCCGGCGCCGCGACATCGGGCGCGACGACACCGACCTCTGGCTGTGGCTGCTGTCGGCGGCCGTGTCGGTCACCGTCGGGCTGCGGTTCTTCGGCCACTACTACCTCCAGCTCCTACCGCCGTTGTGCCTGCTGACCGCAGGCGTGCTGGTGACGGCCGGGCGCCGGGCGGTGAAGCGGACGATCGCGCTGGCGGCGTTCGTCGCGGTCGTGTTCTCCGCCACCGGCTTCTTCGTGCGGCCGTTCGACGATCGCGCCGAGTACGAGTCGGTCTCGCGTTACATCGCAACGCACGCCGGCGGCGACGATCGGATCCTCGTGTGGGGTCACGTGCCCGAGATCTACTGGGCGTCGGGCAAGCTTCCCGCGACGCGCTTCCCTACGACCGGGTTCATCACCGGGGCCGCGGGCGGTCGCCACGCCGACGACGTGTCCGAGGAGAACGCGACTCCGGGCGCGTGGGACCTGTTCTTCGAGGACTTCATCGCCCACCCGCCCCGTTACATCCTCGACACGTCACCGGCGAAGATCCGCGGCTCGGAGTACTACCCGATCTCGGCGTTCCCGCGCCTCGCCGAGACCGTCTTCCGCGAGTACCGGCCCGTCGCCGCGATCGACGGCATCACCGTGTACGAACGGGTCCCCAACCCCCCGTTCCGCACCGCCGTCTGGTAGCTGTCAGACGAGCGGCCAGGGGACGGAGTGGTAGCCGGGCTCGGGCTCGGGGAGCGTGCCGGTGGTGAGCAGGTCGGCGGCGCGCTCGGCGAGCGCCTCGATCTCGAGCGACGACAGGAGCGGCTCCAAACGAGCGGTGATGCTCAGATCGCGCTGGGCGACCCGGCACACGGCGTCGGCGGACGCCGGGTCGATCCGCTCCCCGGCGAAGTCCCAGATCACTGTGCGGAGCTTCCACGACGGATGGAACGTGAGCCCGTGGTCGATGCCCACGATCGCGCCGTCGGGCCGGCTCCGCAGGCAGTGACCGCCCTTTCGGTCGGCGTTGTTCACGAGCACGTCGAAGACGGCGAAGCGGCGGAACCGGTCGAGGTGGTGCTCGAGCAGGGTGAAGTAGTGCTCTTCGGCATCGTGCTCGACGAAGCGCTGGACCATCCCCTCGCCGAGCGGCCCGTCGCGCAGGACGGTCTCGGGGACGAGGCCCCACCCGAGCGCCGCCGACAGCTCGTAGGTCGCCACCTCGCGCTGGCAGAGCGTCCCGCTCGGGAAGTCCCACAGCGGGCGCTCGCCCCGCCGGGGCTTGTAGATCACGGTGACGCCGGCGCCGTCGCCGCCGTCGCCGACCCGGGCGAGGAAGGTCGCGTTCGACGACCACGGCATGCGCCCGAGTACCTCGAGCTCGCCGGTGGCGAGCGGCTCGGCGGCGGAGGGCGGTGTCAGTTCCAGCGCGGGCACCGGTGGCCGGCGGGGTCCATCGGCATGTCGCACAACGGGCAGGGCGGACGCCCCGCCGCCACCGTCGCCGCGCCGTGCGCCGCCATCGCCCGGACCTGCGAGCGGGTCGCGTAGATGCGGGCGACGTAACCCTCGGCTTCGTCGTCGACGGTGTCGGCCGCCTCGTCGGCGGCGGGTGCGGCCTCCTCCTCGTCGTCGTCGCTGCCCTGCTCGCGCAACTCGATGAGCACGCGTTCGCGCTCCGGGTCGAACCCGAGCCCGATGAGACGGGCGCGAAACAGCGGGACCGTCGGCTCGCGCAGGGTCACCATCTGCTGGGGCAGGAGCGCATCGTCCTCTTCGGGGAAGTCGGCGGCGATGCGGTCGAGGAACGCCACCGCCTCCGTGGCCAGCAGCGCCACCTGCTCCTTCTCGACCAGCACGGTGAGCTGTGTCGAGGCGGTGCGAGCCTGGATGAAGAACTCGCGCTGGCCGGGCTCGCCGACCGCGCCGGTCGCGAGGGCGTCGATGTGCTCGAGGTCGATGCTCTCAGCCATCTGTCTCCTTGGAGGCGTCGGGTTCCTGGGGGGCCGGCGGCCGCAGCTCGTCGAGGTCGCCGGTGTCGTTGCACTTCACGAGGGCGGCGCCGTGCGCGGACAGCTCGAAGACCGTGACCGACGCCGGCGACACGACCAGGCGCTGGAAGAGGTCGAGATGCAGGCCGGTGTAGTGCGCGATCGCGGCTTTGATCGGATCGGCGTGCGAGACGACGACCACCACGTCACCGGGGTGCGCGGCCACGACGTCCTCGAGCGCTCTCACCATCCGCGACTGCATCTCGGCGAGCGACTCGCCGTTGGGGAAGCGCGCCCGCGACGGCGCCCGCTGGACCGTCTTCCAGAGGTCGGTCTTGGCGAGCTCGGCGAGCTTCCCGCCCGTCCAGTCGCCGTAGTCGGCCTCGATCACGCCCCCGAGAGGGCGGACGTCGAGGCCGTGCGCGTCGGCGACGGCCTCGGCGGTCTGGGTGGTGCGCTCGATCGGGCTGGCGTACACGGCGCGCACCGGTACCGCTTGCAGCCGCTCGGCCAGCGCCTTGGCCTGGTTGCGTCCGTCATCGGAGAGGTCGACCCCGGGCGCCCGCCCGGTGAGCATCGGGCCGGTCTGCTCGGTCACTGCGTGGCGCACGAGCACCAGCTTCGTGGCCGGCGGCGGCTTCGGCTCGCCGCGCGCGTCGGCGGGAGCCTCTTCGAGGGCGGAGGCCGCGTCGGGGGGCGGCGCGGCGGTCTCGGCGCGATCAGCCACAGGATCACTCACGGAGCCAACGATGGTACCCGCCTCCGGCATCCCCCCTCTCAGCGCCCGGCCGCGTGAGCTCGCGCCCACTCACGCCATCCCTCCGACAGCTCCGCGACTTCGAGCAGGGACGCCGCCCGCGCGCGATCGCGGTGGTAGATACGCCAGATGTCGCCGACCGTGGCGCCGTGCGCGGGGCGTTCGACCACCCGGATCTCGTCCCCGGCGCCGAGATCGCCCTCGGCGACGATGCCGAGGTACGCACCCGACCGTTGCGCGCGGGTGAAGCGCCGCACCATCCCGGGGTCGCCGAAGCGCACGCCGAGCTTCCAGCACGGGAGCCGGGGCTCGGTCACGGCCAGCACGGCGCTGCCGACCTGCCAGTGCTCACCGATCACGGCCGACGAGAGCTCGATGCCGGTGGTCGTGAGGTTCTCCCCGAACGCGCCCGCGCCCAGCTCGCGGCCCAGCTCCTGCTCCCACCACGCCGTGTCCTCGGAGGCGTAGGCGTACACCGCCTTGCTCGGGCCGCCGTGCACGCTCCGGTCGGCCTGCTCGTCACCGGCGAGGTTGACGCCCCGGGCGGCTACCCGTCCCGCCACGGGCTGCTTCCAGATCGCGGTCGTCGCGGGCTTCCCGTTGCGCTGCACGGGCCGGGCCCGGCCGACGTTGACCGAGACCACGGCCCGGATCGCGGGTGCGCCCGTCACGGCCGTAGCAACCGGCGCCCACGCCGGGCCATTCCCCCGCGTACAGTCGCCCCCATGGCCGAATCCCATCCCGTCGACCTCAGCCCCCGGGGCGTGCCCGAGACCGTGCTCGAACCGGAACCGGCCGACGCCGTCGCCGCGCTCGAGGCCGCGCGGGCCGAACCCGAGGCGCGGCGCCGCGACGCCGTGGCCGCGGTCGTCGCCCGGTGGCCCCGATACCTCGAAGCGTGGGCCCGCCTCGGGGAGCTTGCCCGTGACGACGTCGAGGCGTACGCCTGCTTCCGCGTCGGGTACCACCGCGGCCTCGACCGGCTGCGGCAGTCGGGCTGGCGGGGATCGGGCTACGTGCGGTGGACGCACGAGACCAACCGGGGATTCCTGCGTGCGCTCGACGGGCTGCGGGGTGCGGCCGCCGCCATCGGCGAGGTCGACGAGGAGGTGCGCTGCCGAGAGTTCCTGTTCCAGCTCGAGCCGGGCTGGGACCGGCGAGACGGGTAGCGTCGTCCGGATGAAGCGAGCACTCATCACCGGGATCACGGGCCAGGACGGCCGCTATCTGGCCGAGTTCCTCGTGGGCAAGGGGTACCAGGTGTTCGGCCTCATCCGGGGCCAGAACAACCCCAAGGCCCAGATGGTCCAGGACGAGAACCCGGCGCTGGAGCTCATCGAGGGCGACCTCCAGGACCTCTCGTCGCTGATCGCGGTCGTGGAGCAGGTCCAGCCCGACGAGGTCTACAACCTGGGCGCGATCAGCTTCGTGCAGCTGTCGTTCACCCAGCCCGAGCTCACCGCCGACATCACCGGGCTGGGCGTGCTGCGCATGCTCGACGCCATCCGCGTGGTCGGCGGGTCGCTGGACAACCCGATCCGCTTCTACCAGGCGTCGTCGTCGGAGATGTTCGGCAAGGTGCGCGATACGCCCCAGAACGAGAACACCCCGTTCCATCCGCGCTCGCCCTACGGCGTGGCGAAGGTGTTCGGCCACTACACCACGGTCAACTACCGCGAGTCGTACGGGCTCCACGCGAGCTCGGGCATCCTGTTCAACCACGAGTCGCCGCGCCGGGGGCTCGAGTTCGTCACCAGGAAGATCACGAACTCACTCGCCCGGATCAAGCTCGGCTTGCAGACCAACATCACGCTCGGCAACCTCGACTCCGCGCGCGACTGGGGCTACGCCGGCGACTACGTCGAAGCCATGTGGCTCATGCTCCAGCAAGACGAGCCGGGCGACTATGTGATCGCGACGAGCGAGACCCACACGCTGCGGGAGTTCCTCGAGACCGCGACGAGCATCGCCGGCTTCGACGAGTGGCAGGCCCTGGTGCAGCAGGACGAGCGGTTCATGCGCCCGGCCGAGGTCGACATCCTCACGGGCGACGCGAGCAAGGCGCGCGCCAAGCTCGGATGGGCGCCGAAGCTCAGCTTCGAGGAGCTCGTGCGGCGCATGTACGAGCACGACCTCAAGGAAGAGCAGGCGAAGGCCGACGCCAAGCGGCGCTGATCTCGTTTGGTCGGGAGTACCGGCTCGGCGACCGCTCCGCGCCGAGGCGACGTCAGGCGCGGGTCGTCGCCCGTAGCCCGGCAATGCTCTCGAGCGTCGCCTCGGCCTCGGCGACGAAGCGCCGCACCAGCTCGCCGGCCGGCACGAGGTCCTGGATGGCGCCCGTCCCCTGGCCGGCGGGATAGCACTCCCGCTCCGGGTCGACGCCGACGGCCTCGTCGCCGCCGCCGAGATGCAGGGTGCCGTCCTCGATCGCCTGCAGCATCTGGTCGGGGAAGCGCTTGAGCTCCTCGGGATGCTCCT
>DASUUL010000344.1:0-34310 GCA_036374115.1 Acidimicrobiia bacterium
ACCGACGGCGCCGGCGGCGCCAGGCAGCGCCGCCGAGGAGTGGGAGGCGTGGAAGGCCGAGCTCGCCGAGATCGCCGGCAACCTCGACGAGTGGCGCGACGAGCGCTCGAATCCCGCCGACGAGCACGGCGCCCCGCCGCCTCCGTGACACCGGCGGCCGTCCTCCTCTCCTACCGGCTGGGTGGCACCGACGGCGTGTCGGTCGAGACCGAGAAGTGGCGAGCGGCGCTCGAGACGCTCGGGTTCGCGACCCGCCGCGTCGCCGGGGAGCTCGCCGACGGCGCCGGCCCCACCGACACGGTGCTGCCGTGGCTGGCGTGGGAGTCGCGCGATCCGCCGATCCCGTCCGAGCTCGCCGGCGCGCTCGCCGGCGCCGACCTCGTGGTCGTGGAGAACCTCTGCTCGCTGCCTCTGAACATCGCGGCGGCGCGAACGGCCGCGGCGGTGCTCGGCGATTGTCCTGAACTGCGCGTGGTGTTCCATCACCACGACCTTCCCTGGCAACGGGCGCGCTTTGCGGCCGTCACCGACTTGCCGCCGGCACGTCCGGGCTCGCTCCACGTGACCATCAACGACCTCTCCCGGCGCGAGCTCGCCGGACGCGCCATCAGCGCGCACACGATCCGTAACGTCTTCGACGTCGACGTGCCGGCAGGCGCCCGCACCGAGACCCGCGCGTCGCTCGGCTTCGGCGCCGATGACCTCGTCGTGCTCCAACCCACACGCGCGATCCCGCGCAAGAACGTGCCCGCCGGCATCGAGTTCGCGGCGGCACTCGGCCGGCACGTGCGCCGCCGGGTGGTGCGCTACTGGCTCACGGGCCCGGCCGAGGAGGGCTACGGCCCCGCGCTCGCCGGGCTCCTGGCGGGCGCGCCCGTGCCCGTGACCGTCGGCCGGGTCCCGGAGGTCGCCGACGCGTATGCCGCATCCGACGTCGTCGTGTTCCCGTCGACCTGGGAGGGGTTCGGGAACCCGGTGATCGAATCCGTGATCGCCCGGCGGCCGATCGCGACCGCGCGTTACCCCGTCCTCGACGAGCTCGTCGACCTCGGGCTGGCGTTGTTCTCGATCGACGCGCCCGACCTCCTGGTCCGGTGGCTGGCCGCGCCCGACGAGGCCCAGCTCCGGGCCAACCTCGCCCTGGTCCGGCGCCACTTCGCCGCCGCCGACCTGCCGGCGCGGCTGGAGTCGGCCTTCGCCGGGATGGGATGGTCCAGGTGGTGAACGACGCCTCCGACCCCGTGGCGGCCCGCCGGGCCGTGATCGCCCGGCGGGTGGGCTGGGCCTCGCGGGTGGGGTACGGCGCCCTCGGGATGGCGGTGGTGGCGTTCCTCGCCGGCCTCGCCACCGACTTTCCCTCCGCGCTGGTGAACCTCACCATCGCGGGCTTGGTGGCCGCGTGCCTGATCCTCCCGATCACGATCATCCTCGGATACGGGATCCGCGCCGCGACCCGCGAAGACCGTGAGTCGGGGGCGACGGGCGGTGGCCGTTCCCCGTGACGCGGCGGTACGGTTGACCGTTCGGTCAAGTTGGCGAGGCCCGGAAGAGGCACGCCAAGAGAAGACACGCCGAGAAGAGACACGCCCAGAAGAGACAACGGGGGACGTGATGCCCAGAGCCGCCATCTGCACCGCCGTCGGCGAGCCGATCGAGGTCGCCGACATCGACATCAAGGATCCGCAGGCGGGTGAGGTGCGGGTGCGCCTCGGCGCCTCGGGCGTGTGCCACTCCGACCTCTCGGTCCAGAACGGCACGCTGCTCATCCCCACGCCGGTCGTGCTCGGCCACGAGGGCGCCGGCACCGTCGAGGCGGTCGGCGAGGGCGTCGACACCCTCCAGCCCGGCGACCACGTCGTCATCTCGTGGGTGCCCCAGTGCGGCGTCTGCTACTTCTGCCGCCACGACCAGGGCGAGCTCTGCGAGTCGGGCGCGGCGGCGATGGCCACCAACGGCCTCCTCGACGGCACCTACCGGTTCCAGCGCGACGGCCAGGACCTCGGGCAGATGGCGGCGTCGGGCACGTTCTCGGAGGAGACGATCGTGCCCGCTACCGGCGCGGTGAAGGTCGACGACGACATCCCGATGACGTCGGCGGCGCTCATCGGTTGCGGCGTGCTCACCGGGTTCGGCGCCGCCGTCAACACCGCCGACATCCGCGAGGGCGACACGGTCGCGGTCGTCGGCTGCGGCGGCGTGGGCCTCAACGTCGTCCAGGGGGCTCGCCACGCGGGCGCCGAGCGGGTCATCGCCATCGACATGGTGCCGCTGAAGCTCGACCTGGCGAAGCAGTTCGGCGCCACCGACGTGATCGACGCCGGCGAGGGCGACCCGGTCGCCAAGGTGATGGAGATGACCGAACAGCGCGGCGCCGACGTCGCGTTCGAGGTCATCGGCCTGGGCCCGACGATCGAGCAGACCGTCGGGATGACCCGCCGGGGCGGCCAGGCGATCCTCGTGGGCGTCCCGAAGATGGACGTGATGCTCGAGCTGCCCGCGTTCTTCGGGGTCGTGCTCCAGGAGAAGGCGATCAAGGGGTGCTGGTACGGCTCCAGCAACGTGCACAAGGACGTCCCCAAGCTCGCTCGCCTCTACGCCGAAGGCCAGCTCAAGCTCGACGAGCTCGTCTCGCGCGAGATCAAGCTCGACGACATCAACGACGCATTCCGGGCGATGCAGGAGGGCGAGGTTGCCCGCTCCGTGATCGTCTACTGAGGGCCGGTACGATTTGGCGTCAGCAAGGGGTCTCTGACCACCCCTCTTCGACGCCAAGACGTTCGGAGGTCCCCCCAATATGCGCTACCGCCGCTTCGGCATCAGTGAGCTCGAGGTCTCGGAGGTCGGGTTCGGGGCCTGGACGATCGCGACCGACTGGTGGGGCCGGGTCGACGACAAGGCCGCCCTCGTCCACGCCGCCCTCGACGCCGGTGTCACCTTCTTCGACACCGCCCCCGTATACGGCGACGACGGCTTCGGCGAGACGATCCTGGCCGAGATCCTCGGCGCCCGCGACGACGTGGTGATCACCACCAAGTGCGGTTACGACATCGACGCCCCCCGCATCGCGCCCGGGCATTCGGAGCGGCCCCAGGACTGGCGACCGGAGGCGGTGCGGTCACAGCTCGAGGCCTCCCTGCGGCGCCTGGGTCGCGACCACATCGATCTGTACCAGCTCCACAACGTGCGGATGGAGCCGGTGCTCGCCGACGACCTGTGGGACGAGCTCGAGCGGTTCCGGGCGGAGGGCAAGGTGCGCGAGCTCGGCGTCGCTCTCGGGCCCGCCATCGGTTGGGTGGAGGAAGGGCTCCACGCGCTGCGGGAGCGTGACATCGTGTCGCTCCAGACCGTCTTCAACCTCCTCGAACAGGAGCCCGGCCGGACGTTCGCGGCCGAGCCCGCCGTCACCGACGGCAGGGTCGGGCTGATCGCGCGTGTGCCGCACGCGTCCGACGTGCTGTCGGGCAAGGTCACTCGCGACACCGTGTTCGAAGGCGACGACCATCGCGCGCATCGCAACCCCGACAACATGCTCGACCTCTTCGACAAGGCGGACACGCTGGCGTTCCTCCACGGCGCCGAGACGGGTCGCACGATCGGTCAAGCGGCAGTGGCGGGCATCCTCGCCATCCGGGGGTTCACGACCGTGCTTCCCACCTGCGTGACCGCCGAGGAAGTGCGCGAGTACGCGGCGGCGTCGGAGCTGGCGCTCACCGCTGACGAGAAGGCCGAGCTCGACGGGCTCTGGGAGCGCAACTTCGACCACACCGACCGCTTCGAGATGCCGCTGAAGTCGTCGTCGTCTGCATGAGGCTCCCGGCCGAGCAACGGCGCCGGCAACTGCTCGACGTCTCGTGCCAGGTGTTCGCGGCGCGCGGCTTCCACGCAACCGTGATGGACGACATCGCCAACGCCGCCGGTGTCACCAAGCCCGTGCTGTACCAGCACTTCCCCTCGAAGCGGGCGCTGTTCGTCGAGCTGCTCGAGGACCTCGGCCGCCAGCTCCTCAACGGTCTCGGCACGTCGACGGGCGCGGTGGAGACGGGCCGCGAGCGCGTGGAGTCGGGCTTCCAGGCCTACTACCGGTTCGTCACCTCGAATCGGGCGGCGTTCCGGGTGCTCTTCGGCGCGTCGGCGCGCAACGACGCCGAGTTCGCCGAGATCGTCGACCGGGTGCTGCATCAGGCGGCCGACGCCATCAGCGAGCTGATCGAGATCGAGACCACCGCCGAACACCGCCGGGTGCTGGCCCATGCCCTCGTCGGCATCGCCGAGGCGACGAGCCGCCACGCCCTCAGTGATCCGGACGCGTCGCAGGACGCAGCCCAGCTGGCGCGCTGGGTGTCGGAGCTGGCCTGGTTCGGCCTGCGTGGTGTGCGCGCCGACGATCCCGCGCCCGCGCACATCACGTCCTCGCGCGACTAGGGCGAGGCGCACGACGATGGCGGCGCGAGCCGGATCACGTCGCCTCGCCGCGGCCGCGGTCGCGGCCGTGGTGGCGGGCGCCCTGGGGACGGGCTCGGTCACACCCGTCGGCGCCGCCGGGGGCGATCAGCCCGAGCCCGGGCGCTGGTACCGGTCGGGGCGACGCGCGAACCCCTCGGTACGGATGTTCGCCGCCGGGGAAGGACCCGGCGAGCGTCGCGTCGTGGTGCTCGGCGCCACGTTCCAGTGCGACGAGCTCGAGCTCGACGGCGTGGTGCTCGCGACCGTGGAGCGAGACGGTACGTTCGCCACCACGTCGGGCTCGTTCGCGCTCACCGGCGGCGGCACCGACGAGGTCGACGCCCAGGTCGAGGTGATCGGGCGGTTCGGTGGGCGCGGCGCCGGCGGGACCATCAGCGCCGCCGCCGAGGCGTTCGACAACGCCGGCACCACCGGCACCTGCGACGAGGAGCTCGACTGGACGGCGAGAGCGCGCGGGACCGACGCGTCGCTGGCGCGCATCGAGGCGACCGTCGAGCTTCGGCCGGGCCCGGCAGCAGTCGCGGCCGCTCCCGACGCGGCCTACGTCGCGACCGATCCCGACGATGCCGTCGAGGCGCGCGTCCACCGGATCGACGCCGCCACCGGCGAGGTCGCGTGGGAGGCGGAGCCGGGGATCGAGGTCGCGGCGCTGTCGGCGACGACCGCGGGGGTGTGGGCGGTCGACGTCACCGAGAGCCAGGTCGTGCGGCTCGACCCCGCCACGGGCGAGGCGGTGACGGCGGTCCCGCTTCCCGGGTCGGCGCCCGCGACGTCGATCGCGGCGAGCGACACCGCGGTCTGGGTCGGGGCCGGCGACCTGTACCGGATCGACCCGAGCACCAACACCGTCGTCGCCACCGTGGATCTCGGTGCCGACGTCGAGGACGCGGTCGTGGCGCTGGGGGCGGACGCTGTGTTCGTGGCGGTGAACCTCCCCCGCCCCGAGGACGCCGGCGGGTTGGCGCACCGCCTACTGCGCGTCGATCCCGCCGCCAACGCGATCGCCGCCGACGTCGATGGCACCGGCCACTTCGAGACGCTCACCTCGAGCGGCGACGTGCTGTGGGCGGCACCGTCGCTCGAGCCGGTTCGGGTGTTCGACGCCGCCGCCCTCGACGAGATCGGAGCAGTCGACGCGGTTGCGCATGCAGCCGCCGCGACGCGCCCGGGCGTCTGGCTGCTGACCGATCGCGGCGTCGCCGCCTACGACGCCGCCTCCGAGACGGCTGCGGCACACATCCCGCTCCTCGGCCGCGACTTCGGCTCCGTCGCCGCCGCCGCCGACACCGTGTGGGTGTGGGACTCGGTGCTCGGCACGCTCACCCGGGTCGCGGCCGGCTGAGATCTCCTCGGCGCCACCCCGCGGCACGAGGTCCGGCCGAACCCGACACCGGGCGTCAGCACAGCTCGTCGAGTGCGGCTTTGGCGGCGGCGAGGTCGTCGGCGGCGAACACGAGGCGGGTGCTCGTCGCCAGGTAGGCCACCGTGATGTTGGCGCCGGCGGCGCCGAACTTGCGGCTGACCTCGCCGAGCACACCCGGATGGTCGTCGACGGCGACCACCGCCACCTCGGCCTCCGACGCCACCTCGATCCGGGCCTCGCCCAGCGCCGCGAACGCGGCGGCGGCATCCTCCACGAGCACGTGGACCTCGGCCTTGCCCCCGCCGCCCGTCGTGGCGCAGAAGCCCTCGATGTTGACGCCCGCCTCGCCGAGCACGTCGCCGAGCCGCCCGAGCTCGCCGGGCTCGTCGTCGAGAAAGATGGTGAGATCCGTCGCCATCGCCGCCTCCCACGTGGGCTGCCACCGGCGATTCTGGCCGAATCGTCAGGCGAGCGCGACCAGGTCGAGCATGTCGTCGCGGAAGTAGTCGAGCGTGCCGTCGGGCATGGACAACGCCCGGTCGGGCTCGAGGGCGCGGACGAACTCGACGTCGTGGCTCACGACCACCATCGTGCCGGGCCACCCCGAGAGCGCCGCCCCCGTGGCGCGCCGCGACATCGGGTCGAGGTTGTTGGTGGGCTCGTCGAGCAGCAGCACGTTGTGACGCCCCGCGACCAGCTGCGCCAGCGCCAGGCGGGTCTTCTCGCCGCCCGAGAGCGTGGCGGCGTCCTGGAACGCCTTCGACCCGGTGAGCCCGAACATGCCGAGGAGGCCGCGAAGCTCGGGATCACCCAGCAACGACGACTCGCGCACGTGCTCCAGGAGCGACCGGCCGGGGCGGATGCCTTCGTGCTCCTGCGCGTAGTAGCCGATCGAGACCCGCGTTCCGAGCTCGACCGATCCGAGGTCGGGCTCGAGGCGACCGTCCAGCACCTTCAGGAGCGTGGTCTTCCCCGCGCCGTTGAGGCCCGTGACGAGGAGGCGTTCGCCTCGCCCGACATCGAAGCTCACGTCTGCGAACACGTCGAGGAGCCCGAACGCCTTCCAGAGCTCCGAGGCCGTGAGCACCGTGCGCCCGCACGACGGGGGCGTCGGGAACCGCAGGTTCAGCTGCCGGCGCCGGGTCGGGGCCGTGACCTGGTCGGCGCGGAGTCGCTCGACGCGCCGGTCGAGGTTGCGGGCCATGCGGGCGCGCGTGGCCGTCTGACCGCGCATGGAGTCGGCGAGCCGCGAGAAACGGGTGATCTCGGCCTGTTGCTGCGCGGCTCGCTTCGCTCGGCGGGCCTCGTCGCGCTCGCGGGCGTCGAGGTACATGGAGTAGGTGCCCTCGTACTCGACGAGGTCACCGGTGCCGTCTTCGTGCTCCCGGTCGACGTGGACCACGCGGGTGATGGCCTCGTCGAGAAGGTCGAGGTCGTGGCTCACCACCACCAGCGCGCCGCGGTAGGAGCGCAGGAAGTCGAGCAGCCACGTGCGCGCGTCGACGTCCAGGTGGTTGGTGGGCTCGTCGAGGAGGAGCAACTCGCTCCCCCGGAACAGGATCCGCACCAGCTCCAGGCGCCGCCGCTCGCCGCCGGAGAGCGCGCCGAGGGTCAGCTCGAGGCGGTCGTCGCGCAGCCCGACACCCGCCGCCAGCCGCCGCACCTCCGCCTCGGCCGCGTACCCGCCGTCCCGCTCGAAGCGCTCCTGCGCCCGGGAGTAGCGCTCGACGTTGGCGCCCGACGGGTCCTCGTCGACCCGGATGCGGGCCGTCTCCATCCGGCGCTGGAGCTCGTCGAGCCCGCGCCCCGACAGGACGTGGCCGAGGCAGTCGACGCCGTCGGGGACGGCATCGCTGCGAGGGTCCTGGGAGAGGTAGCCCGTGGCGGCAGGCCGCTGCACCGCCCCCGCCCGGGGGGCCGCGGCCCCGCCGAGCACCCGCAGGAGGGTCGTCTTGCCGGCGCCGTTGCGCCCGACCAGGCCGACCTTCTCCCCGGCCCGCACCTGGAGGCCGGCGCCGTCGAGGATGGTGGTTCCGCCCGCCTCGATCACGAGGCCTCGAACGGTGAGCACGCGCGTTCCTTCTCGGAGAGGGTCGGACGGGTCGGTCGGGCGGGCGGACGCCCAGTCTCGCACGGGCGAACCCGCCCACCCGGCCGGTTTGGGCCCCGGGCGATCCGGGAGGAATTGCCCGAAAGGCTCAGACGCGATCCAATGTGACGGTGACCCGCAAGATTGTGCTCGCGGGCCTGTTGGCGGCCCTGGCCGTCGCCGCCTGCCGGCCGGTGACGGCCGCGCCGGCGGGCCCGCCGACCGACGCGACGCTCCCCCCGCCCGACACCTACGTGGCCCTGGGCGACTCGTTCGTCGCCGGGCCGCTCATCCCCGTCCAGGACCTCGGGCCCACGGCCGGGTGCCTGCGCTCGAGCAACAACTACCCGAGCCTGGTCGCCCCCGTCACCGGGATGCCGAAGTTCCGCGACGTGAGTTGCTCGGGCGCGCGCTCCGACCACATGACCGAGCCGCAGGGCGTGAGCCCGGGGCCGAACCCGCCCCAGTTCGACGCCCTCGGGGAGACCACCGGGATCGTGACCCTCGGCATCGGCGGCAACGACATCGGCTTCAGCGACATCGCGATCACGTGTGCGGAGGCCTTCCTCCAGGCCCAGAACTGCCGCGACCGGTACGCGCCACCCGGTCAGCCCGACCAGCTCCGGGCCGAGATCGATGCCGCCGCCCCCGAGGTCGGCGCCGTCCTCGCCGAGATTCGCGAGCGCGCGCCCCGAGCGCGGGTGTTCGTCGTCAACTACCTGCCGATCTTCCCCGAGGGCCCCGACCCGGTGCTGGGCATCGAGGGCTGCCCGCCGCTCATGCCGATCTCGGCCGCCGACGTGGCGTACCTCCGGGGCGTGCAGCAGTACCTGAACGAGATGCTCGCCGAGCAGGCCGCCGCGAACGGTGCGGTGCTCGTGGACGCCTACGCCGCCGGGATCGGGCACGACGCCTGCCGGCCTCCGGGTGTGCGCTGGGTCGAGCCCGCCGTCTTCGTCCCCCTGGCCGCCCCCGTGCACCCGAACCTCCAGGGCATACTCGGCGTCGCCGACGCGCTACGCGCCGCCATCAACGCCTGAGGGCCGTTTTGGCGTCGCTGCGCCGGACATTGTGCGGTGCAGCGACGCCAGAATGGCTCGACGATCAGGGCGTGGCGGCGCCCGCCTCCTGGATCGCCCAGGCCGCGTTGATCAGCCCGATGTGGCTGAAGGCCTGCGGGAAGTTCCCGAGGAGCTCACCGGTGGAGGGATCGACCTCCTCGGCGAGGAGCCCGACGTCGTTCACGTAGGCCACCGCGCGTTCGAAGGTCGCGTGGGCGCGCTCGACCTCGCCCGCGAGGGCGAGCGCATGTGCGAGCCAGAACGTGCAGAGGAGGAACGAGCCCTCCTCTCCCTCGAGGCCGTCGTGGGCGAGATAGCGGTAGACGAGCCCGCGGTCGTCGGTGAGGCGCTCGGCGATGGCGTCGATGGTGGCCAGCATGCGCGGATCGTCGGCGGGGAGGAACCCCACGATCGGCATCATCAGGTTGGAGGCATCGAGCTCGTCGGAGCCGAACGACTGCGTGAAGGCCCCCGCGGTGTCGCTCCATCCGTCGGTGAGGATCGCCTCGGCGATCTCGGCGCGCGTGCGTTCCCACCCGGCGACGCGGTCACTCGCGCCGAGGCGATCGGCGAGGTCGATCGCCCGGTCGAGCGCCACCCAGCACATGAGCTTGGAGTAGAGGAAGTCACGGGGTGCGCCCCGGATCTCCCAGATGCCCTGGTCCTGCTCCCGCCAGCGGGCCCCGGCGGTGTCGGCGAGATCGGCGAGGAACTCCTTGGTCGCGGGACCCAGCCGATCGAGCTGGTCGGGAAGGCGGCAGGCGGCGTCGAGCAGCTCGCCGTACACGTCGAGCTGGCGTTGGGTCCAGGCCCCGTTGCCGATGCGCACCGGGGCGCTGTCGCGCCACCCCTGGAGGTGCGCCAGCTCGCGCTCGGTGAGGTCGCGCTCGCCGCCGATGCCGAACATGATCTGCAGGTCGGAACCGCGGCGTATTTGGGAAGCAGACGCACCCGCGATGAACTCGAAGAACCGGTCGGCCTCGTCGGGGCAGGCTGCGACCCAGAGCGCCTGCAGCGTGAAGCTGGCGTCTCGCACCCACGCGAAGCGGTAGTCCCAGTTGCGGGACCCGCCCGGCGTCTCCGGCAACGACGTGGTCGCGGCGGCGCAGATCGCTCCGGTCGGGTAGTAGGTGAGCGCGTAGAGCACCCGACCGCTGTGGTGGACCTGGTCCCGCCAGGGCCCGTCATAGTTCTGGTGCAGCTCCGACCACGTGCGCCACGCCGCCGCCGTGTCGGCGAGCCGGGCCGCGATCTCGTCCTCCGACCAGAGGCGGGGGCGCTCGCCGGAGGTCGTGGCGTGGTGCAGCGCGAACGCGATCGACTGGCCCGCTCGAACGGTGAAGCGGGCCCGCCCCACCGAGTCGTCGATCTCGATCGGGACGGGTGACGACAGCGCGAACACGTCGGCGCCGCCCCTCCCCGCGACCCCGCCGGCGACGCATTCGAGGAGCGGATAGATCAGGCCGTACTCGGGCCGGGGCGCGTAGGTGAGCTCGAGCTCCACGTCGCCATGCACACCCGTGACCTGCCGGAGCAGTGCGGAGGGCGCGTCGGCGCCGAGCTCGTGCCCGCGCTCGTTCCGCCCGACGGCGAGGCCGTCGACGAGCACGGCCGTACCCGTCGCGGTGCGGAAGGTCGTCTCCAGCAACATGGTGGTGTCGACGTAGCGCCGGCTCAGCTCGGTCGCGGACACGGGCTGGATCGACCAGTGCCCGGCGGTGTCGTCGAGGAGGCGGCCGAAGATCGACGGCCCGTCGAAACGTGGGAAGCACAGCCAGTCGACCGAGCCCGCCGAGCTCACGAGCGCAGCCGACCGGCAATCGGACAACACCGCGTAGTCTGCAATCGGCAGCCGGCTCATGCTTCCTCAGTGATCTCCAGGACGAATCCGTTACGTCATTACCACCTCGGCCCGGGAGGCGCCTCCGATGACCGTCGCCATCGCCAAGGGGGAGCTGCAGGCCGTCTTCGAGCCCGCCGTCGGCATGCTCGGCACGTCACTGCGCCTGCGGGGCAACGAGTTCGTCGCGCTGCCCGGCGGTGTCGCCACCTACCGGAACGGTCACCAGACCGGGATCCCGTTCCTCGCGCCGTGGGCGAACCGCCTCGACGGCTGGCGCTACCGCGTCGGCGCCGTCGACGTCGACCTCGCCGGTCTTCCCCTCCACACCGACGGCCACGGGCTCCCGATCCACGGCACGATGACCGCGGTGGAGGGCTGGGAGGTGGCCGCCCGCGAACCCGACCGCATCCGGGCGCGTTTCGACTACGGCGCCCGTCCCGACCTCCTCGCCGCGTTCCCGTTCCCCCACGTGGTCGAGATCGACGCCCGGGTCACCCGCGAATCCCTCGAGATGACCACGACCCTGCGACCGACGACCGACCGCGCCGTGCCGCTCGCATTCGGCTTTCACCCGTACCTCCGGCTGCCCGCCGGCGACCGGTCGACGTGGCGCCTCCTCATGCCGGCGCGCCGGCACCTCGCGCTCGACGGGCGGGGGATCCCGACCGGCGAGTCGGCGGCGGAGCCCGCGGAGGCCGCCGCGATCGGCAAGCGCACCTTCGACGACCTCTACACACTCGACGACGACCACCAGCTCGGCCTGGAGACCGACGACCACCGCGTCGTCGTCCGATACGACGAGGGGTACCCGTACGCCCAGGTGTTCGCGCCTCCGGGCACCGAGTTCGTGTGCCTCGAGGCGATGACCGCGCCCACGAACGCACTGGTCACCGGCGACGCGCGGGTCGTCGAGCCCGGCGACGTCTTCCACGCCCGCTTTGCGATCGTGGTCGGGTGAGTGACGACGCGATCGCCGAGCTCCGCGTCGTGTTCCACCGGATCGTGGGGAGCGCTACTCCTCGATTCCGTACTCCGCCTTCCACCACCGGGCGCGCCGGACCACCTCGGGATCGCTGCGCAACTCGGGATCCTGGCCGAGGTCCTCCGGGGTCGGCCCGATCCGCTCCGCGACCGGTCGCAGCGCATCGGTGTCGAAGCCGTAGCAGCGGGCGGCGGTCGCGCCCAGCAGCTGGGCGGTGTCGTCGACGGGCAGGTCACCGAAGTCGCTGCGCAGGCGTTCCACCGTGTGCGGCCAGGTGCCCTCGGGGTGCGGGTAGTCGGTGCCCCACATCATCACGTCACAGCCGATCACGTAGCGGCGGCGCAGCTCCTCCTTCGACATGGTCGACGCGCCGATGAAGAGGTTCGTGCCGAAGTAGTCGGAGGGAAGGCGTGAGATCTTGCCTTCGAGCAGGGCGGCAAGCTTCTTCGTCGTGTGCCCGCCGCCCATGTACTGGTCCCACTTCCACATCATGTCGGCAGCCCAGTACGCGGCCGACTCGGTGACCACGAACCTCAGCTGCGGGAAGCGCTCGAACGCGCCGGAGAACAGGAGATGCCACATCGGGCGGGCCGGCCACCACGTCGCCTCGGCGAGGTAGATGCCGATGTTCTCGTTGTACTCCTCCTGGGGCGCCTCGCCCGAGTGGGTGTGGACCGGCAGGTCCGCGGCCTGGCACACCGCCCACACGGGGTCGTAGGCGGGATGGTTGTACGGGAGGTGGTCGCGCCACATCGTCGGCACCATCACGCCGCGGATGCCGGGCTGCTGCGCGAGCCACTCGATCTCGTCGACGGCCCGCTCGACGTCGTGGGTGATCGGGACCAGCCCCACCCCCCCGCGCCGTTCGGGCTGATGGCTGCACAGCTCGACCAGGAACCGGTTGTGAGCCCGGGCCCCGGCGAACGCCAACTCGGGCTCGGTGATCTCACCGGCCGACAGGCCGGCGCCGAACGGCGGCCCGGCCATGCCGGTGATGGCGTCGGCGTCGGGGAAGATCACCTCGGCCGCGACGCCGTCGGCGTCGAGCTCCTTGTCGCGCTGCTCCGGGTCGAACGCGCCGCGCAGACCTTCGGCGTTCTCCGTCTCCCAGCCCATGATGTACTCGTAGTTCATCTTCAGCAGCTCCTCGCGGCGAGCGTGTCGCTCGGCGAGGAACGCGTCGAACGCCTCGTGGTGCTGTGGGTCGAGGTACGCCCGGTACTCCTCGGCCGGAAGGCCGGCGTGGGCGTCGGCCGAGATGATGAGGTAGCGCTCGCTCATGTCAGCTCGTCTTCCCGAGGACCGAGAGGTCGTCGTAGCGCTGGTGGATGTAGGGAACGAGATCGGCGCGGGGCACCGGGCCGACGATCTTGCCCACCTGGATGGTCGCCCGTTCCGTCCAGTTGAGGTCGACGAGGCGCCTGATCACGAGGTCGGCGACCGGATCGAGCGGCGAGTCCTTCACGATCACCTCGCCGTCGACGCCCTCGTGCACGCGCGCCTTCTCGGTCTTCTCGCCGTACACGAGCAGCGGATCCTGGTCGAGCTCGCCCGGGCTCTCGGCCGACGGTGAGAGCTTGAACCAGAAGTCGGTCTTCTGCTTCTCGTAGGGCTCCCGCCTCTCGGTCACGCGTCCGCGGATCTCGCAGACGGGAAAGCCCATGCGTGCGATGCCGGCCTCGATCTCGTCGCCGTGGCGGCGGGCCCAGACGTCACCGATCTTCTTCGGCTCGCCGTAGGTGTCGCGGCCGCCGATCGTCGACTGCTCCGTGCTCATCGGCATGAAGAGCGGGTACTCGCCGAGCCGCTCGCCGTGCCGCGCCTGCACACCGAACCAGCCGGCACCGAACGTCGCCAGCCCCGGCATCTCGACCGTGGTGATCGTGAGCCGCACGAGCGGCTCCGGACCGGGCTCGAGGGGCGGCGGCAGCACGGCGGCGACGAGCTCGGGATCCGTCTCCCAGAGAGCGGTGACGGCGTGCGACCACACCTCGGCCGCCGTCGCCTCGATCTCACGGCTGCGCTGTTCCCGTCTGGCTCCGTAGCGGATCTCGGCCATCACGCTTCACCTCTCGAGAGTCTCGTCACCAGGACTTGATCGCGACCTCGCGTTCGAACGCGTTGCACGTGGAATCCGCCGGGTACTCGTCTGCGGGCAACGACCGGCGCACGTCGTCGACCCGGGGGCCGACGCGATCCCCGATCGGGCGCAGCCGGTCGAGATCGAAGCCGTAGAAGCGGGCGGCGTTCGTCTCGACCATGGCGCGCACGTCGGCAGGATCGAAGGACGAGAACGCGACGCGAAGCGCCTCCGACGTATAGGGGTAGGAGCCTTCGCTGTGGGGGTAGTCGGCGCCCCACATGATGCGGTCGACGCCGATCTCGGGAACGAGCGGTGCTTCACTCGGCCGGAGGAAGCTCGCGCCCGCCCACACGTTGCGGGCGAAGTACTCACTGGGCGTGAGCTCCAGTGCGCCGACCGAGGCACCGAAGAAGCTCGCCTCGGCGCTGCCGCCCCTGGTCATCCGGGCGAAGAACCACTCGAGGGTGTCGAGACCTCGCGGGAGCCAGGCGATGCCCTGCTCGGTCAACGCCACGCGCAGACGCGGGTGACGGTCGAGCACACCACCGAAGATCAGGTGCCAGAGCGGTCGGTGCGCGAACCACGGCAGCTCGACGAGCATGATCGCCCGCGCCGGATCGAGCTCGCCGAAGTCGGGGAGCCCGCTGCCACTGTGGACGTTCACGGGGAGATCGAGGTCTTCGCACAGGCTCCAGAGGGGCTCGTAGTACGGATCCCATAGCTCGTGGAGCTGCGTGTTCGGTGGCACCGCGGGTAGGAGCACGCCGCCGCACACCCGCATCTGCCCGCTGATCTCTCGGACCTCGGCGCACGCGTCGTCGATGTCGTTGACGAAGATCTGCACGACCCCGGCGCGCCGGTCGGGCGCCGCCGCACAGAAGTCGACCAGCCATCGGTTGTGGGCCTGTACACCTGCCCACCGGCGCCCGTACTCCTCCTCGGAGGGCGGGAGCGCGGTGAGGTTGCTCTGATCGAAGAAGGGCGGGACGGTGTTGGGGAACAGCACCTCGGCCGCGACGCCGTCGTTCTCGAGCTCGGCGAGGCGGCGCTCGCTCTCCCAGTTGCGGTACGCGATCGGAGCGAGGAGGTCGGCGAACGGGTTCACGTACTCCTGCGCCCAGGCGTCGAACTCGTCGTGCCAGCGGCGCGGGAGGTACGGCTTGTAGTCGTGGAGGTCGGCGCCGGCGTGGCCGTCGGCCGAGATCACCGTGTAGCGCTCGCGGGGTTCCGTCGCTGTTTCCATGCCGTTCTCCAGCTCAGAGGTCGTGGTGGGGAGGGAGCCGTCCGTCCGCGATCGCGTCCGCACGGGCATGCAGGAGCGCGCCGGCCTCGTCGAGGTCGTGGCCGATGACGAAGCGACCGCGCTTGAGCTCGGCGAGGACGAACCGGCCGAGCTCGTTGAGGTCCGCGAGGTCGGCGTTCCGGCCCGCAGCCGCCAGCCGCTCACGAAACTCGGCGAAGGTGACGACCGGCCCGGGTGCGTGCTCCCTCCGGCGTGCCAGCTCGGGCGGCCGGTTGCGTTGGGCGCTCCACAGGCCGGTGTCGAGCAGGCCGCCCGACGGATAGAACACCGCCGCCCGCACGTTCGTGCCGTTGTCGGCGAGCTGATGGGCGAGCGCCTCGGTGAAGCAACTGATCGCGGCTTTGCTGGCGGCGTACACCGAGGCGTAGGGAACGGGCGCGATGCCGCCGTCGCCCGACGACGTGTTGACCACGACCCCGGCCTCACCCGACTCGATCATGCGCGGCACGAAGGCGAGGACCCCGTTGGCGACGCCGAACACGTTGACGCCGAAGCACCATTTCCAGTCGTTCGGCTCCTGCTCCCATGGGAGCCCGCCTCCACCGGAGGTGACGCCGGCGTTGTTGAACAGCAGATGGCAGGCACCGAAGCGGTCGAAGACCGACCTGGCCAGCGCCTCGACCGAGCCGAAGTCGGACACGTCGGTGCGGACTCCGCTGATCGATCCCCGGTCGCTCAGCTCCGCCACCGTCGTGTCGAGCACCGCATCCTCGATGTCGGCGACCACCACCCGCGTGCCTTCGTCGAGGAGCGCCTCGACGATCCCGCGCCCGACGCCGTTGGCGCCGCCGGTGACCACGGCGACCTTGTCGCGCAGGTCGGTGATCATGCCCGTCCCCCCTGCCGGTCCACTACGTCGCCACGGCCGATCCCATCCGCACGATCGCGGGCGCGACCCAGCGGCGCAAGTAGTCCCGCTGCTCCGCCTGCGAGCGGGCCGGATGGCCGGGGTCGACGATGAACGACTGCAGCAGGCGGAGCACGAGCTCCACGAGACCGTCGAGGTCGCGGTCGCGGTAGCCGAGCTCCTCCCAGTCGATGGGCAGCCGGCGATACATGCGCCGGCCGATCTCCATGGACGTCGGCGACGTGGCCGCGACGGCGAAGAGGTCGCGCCTGCCGGACGCGAGCAGCAAGGAGAGGTAGCGCTCGTCGGGCAGCTGGTCGAGGCAGAACACCATCGCCTCGACGATGGCCTCGGCCGGGTCGGCGATGTCGGCGACGTGTGCGACCACCCGGTCGAGGAACTCGTCGGCGGCGACCACACCGGTGGCCCGGAAGAGCTGCTCGGTGGTCGGGAAGTACCGGTAGACGGTCTGGCGGGTCACCCCGAGCTCGGCGGCGACGTCGGCCAGCCCCGTCTTGGCGCCGTAACGGTCGACGCAGCGCATCGTGGCCTCGACGATGCGGGCACGCGCCTCGTCGTCGCTCGCCGGCGGCGACCCGTTCCACCCGTGTGTCCGCACGCGCCCGCAGGCTAGACCATACGAGAGGACGTTGTCCGTATGTTCGTTCGGCAGCTCGTTATTCGACATTCTCCGTCTTGACGGTCCGAACTCTGTCGAATAACCTGCGACGCGTGAAGTTCGGGATCTTCCTCGAGATGCAGATGCCCCGCCCGTGGGACCACGAGACCGAGCGCCGCGTGTTCCGGGAGGTGCTCGAGCAGGTCGAGCTCGCCGACCGCATCGGCATCCAGTACGCGTGGGAGGTCGAGCACCACTTCCTCGAGGAGTACTCGCACTCGAGCGCCCCCGAGGTGTTCCTGGCGGCGGCGTCGCAGCGCACCTCGCGCATCCGCCTGGGCCACGGGATCGTCCAGCTGCCGTCACGCGTGAACCACCCCGCCCGGGTGGCCGAGCGGATCGCGACCCTCGATCTCGTCTCCGACGGACGCGTCGAGTTCGGCACCGGGGAGAGCACCGGCGCGGTCGAACCCGGCGGGTTCGGCGTCGACTACGAGACCAAGCGCGAGCAGTGGCGGGAGTCGCTCGACGCGATCACGCGGATGTTCGTGGAGGAGCCGTTCTCGGGATACGACGGGCGCTGGCTCCAGATGCCCGCCCGCAACGTCGTGCCGAAGCCGTACCAGCGGCCGCACCCGCCGTTGTGGATGGCTGCGCCCCGGCCCGACGTCATCCCCGTGGCCGCACGCAACGGGCTGGGTGCGCTGTGCTTCTCCATGCTGATCGAGCCCGAGCAGGCGCGGGAGTGGGTCGACGGCTACCACGCCGTCATCGAGTCCGACGACTGCGTTCCGGCCGGCTTCGCGGTGAACCCGGAGCTCGCGGTGGTCACGGGCCTGATGTGCCACCCCGACGAGCAGGTCGCGCTGGACCGCGGCCTCGACGGTGCCCATTTCCTCGCCTACAGCCTGCTGCACTACTACGCCCACGGTGACACCCACGAGCACGGGCGGTCGCGGCTATGGGACGACTTCCAGCACGATCGAGCGGCGTCGGGGTTCGATCGTTCCCTCTTCGAGGACGCACAGGGGCGGCTCGCCGCTACGTACGACCGCAAGAACAACTACGCCCAGCGGGGCGCGATCGGGACGCCCGCGCAGGTCCGCGACTTCCTGCGTCGCTACGAGGCCGCCGGGTGCGACCAGGTGATCCTGTTCAGCCAGGTCGGGCACAACCGCCACGAGGACATCTGCGAGTCACTCGAGCTCTTCGGGCGGGAAGTGCTCCCGGAGTTCGCCGAGCGCGACGAGGAGCAGACCCGCCGCAAGCACGAGCGGCTCGCGCCGGCGGTGGAGCGGGCGCTCGCCCGGCGGGACCCCTCGCCCGCGCTCGCGTGAGCCGGCGCCGGGCAGGCGAGGCTCAGGCGCCCTGCTCGACGGCTCGGAACCAGCGCTCGCCCGCGGGCAGCCACTGCGCGCGCCGGTCGTCGTAGAGCGCCTTCGCCTGCGTGCCCACCCAGTTCGGCGGCAACAGCTCCACGGGCAGCGATGGATCGCGGAACGCGAACCGGCGCCATTCGTGGATCAGGCGGGTCTGGGCGACGAACGCGGACGCGTCGTCACGGGGCTTCACCTTGCGGAACTTCGCCATGAAATCCCGATAGTGGTCGCCCAGGTCGGCGAGGTCCCACGCCTGGGCGATGAGATCGATCTCGCGGCCCATCTTGCCGAAACGCGCCACGAACGAGAGCGAGTGCGGCGTGGGGTCGAGCTCGCCCACGATGCGGATCGCCTCGTCTTCGAGCTCGGCGTGCGGCGTGATCCACGTGCCCTGCCCGAGCGATCCGAAGCCCGCCCACGTGAGCCGGCGGCGGAGGCGGTGACCGAGGGCTCGCTGCTCCTCGGGAACGCTGACGATGAGCACGAGCCAGTGACCGTCCCAGTCGGTGCGGGCGCTTCCGAAGCCGGCGATGCGCGCCGTCCCGTCGCGGCAGCGCTGCGTGCCGGCGGGGGTCAGGCGCCAGCGGACCCGGCGCCCCTCGCGCTCGCGCTGGAGCCAGCCCTCGGCGCCGCTGCGGGCGAGGGCCTGGCGGGCCGCCTTCTCCTCGACGCCGAGGAGGGCGAGGGCCTCGAGGAAGGTGCTGGTCCAGGCGGCGCCGCCGGCCCGGTAGACGAACTCGCCGAGGAGGCTGTTGAGGAGCGACTTGGCGCTCTCGCCCGACCGCGGGCGTGCGTGCGGGGTGGACGGGGCGACGACGGGCGCCGCCGCGGCGCGCCCGTCTCCTGCTGCTGGCACGGCGGCCTCACCTCACCTCGCCGGGAATCGTTCTACAGATGACGCATCATCGTAACGAGAAGTGTATTGACTCTGCCGGAGCCGGACCCTAGGTTCGCGCGGGGTCGCAGCGGTACGGCGGAACCTCGGAGGGAGACGATGGGCGCAACGCCGAGCGAGGAAGACGTGCTCGGGTACCACGAGCGGCTGTCGAACTGGGGCCGCTGGGGACCCGACGACCAGCTCGGCACCCTCAACCTCGTCACGCCCGAGGTGCGGCGCCGCGCCGCCGGCCTGGTCCGGGAGGGTGTCACCGTCTCGTGCGCGTGGGACCTGATCACGTTCCCCCAGGAGGGCGACGTCTTCGGCCCGGTCCAGCGCCACATGCTCATGACCGGCGAAGGGCTCGGTGACGAGCACCGCGTCGTACCCCCGCACCCCATCCCGGGCGTCGACGCGAGCCGCTTCGCGGGCGCGGCCGAGTTCATCGGCTGCGTCTTCCACGGCGTGAACATCACCCACGTCGACGCCCTGTCCCACGTCTTCTGGGACCGCCAGACCTACAACGGCGGGCCTGCCGAGCTCGTCAACGTGATGTTCGGGGCGACGAACCTCGCGGTCACCGGCATGAGGGACGGCATCGTCACCAGGGGCGTGCTCGTCGACGTGCCGTCGATCCGCGGCGTCGACTGGATGAAGCCGGGCGAGGGGGTGTTCCCGGAGGACCTCGAGGCCGCCGAGGCGGCGCACGGGTTCACGATCGGGGAAGGCGACGCCGTCCTCCTGCGGACCGGCTACGGGCGCCACAAGCGCGAGGTCGGCCCGATCCCGATGCACGAGGGCCAAGCGGGCTGGCACGCGGCGTCGCTGCCCTGGCTCCACGAGCGCGGCGTCGCCGCCATCGGGGCGGACACGGCCCAGGACGTCGTCCCTTCCGGCTACGCCCAGCTCGCGCTGCCCGTCCACATCGTCGGCATGGTCGCGATGGGGCTCTGCCTCGTCGACAACTGCGACCTCGAGGAGCTCGCCGCGACCTGCGCCCGCCTCGGCCGTCACGAGTTCCTCTTCACGCTGGCGCCGCTGCGCGTCGACGGCGGTACCGGGAGCCCCGCGAACCCGATCGCCACGTTCTGAGACCAGGTCCGGAAGGAGGCAGATGCGCGCCGTTCCGCATGGCTACGAGGAGTTCGACCCCCGCGACACCTTGCCGGGCGTCGTCGCCAAGCGCGCCGCCTGGACACCGGACCGACCCTGGGTGGTGGACCTCTCGAACGACCGGACGACCACCTTCGCCGAAGCCCACGAGCTGTTCCTCACGTGGGCGGACGCCCTGGTGCGCTTCGGCGTCGCCCCCGGCGACCGCGTCGCCTCGATGATGCCGAACTCGATCGAGCGGGCGGCGGCGTGGCTCGGCACCGCGTGGGCCCGCGGGCTCGACGTGCCGCTGAACACCGCCTTCCGGGGGTCGATGCTCCGATACACGCTCGAGAACTCGGGGGCCTCGGTGGCGTTCGTGGCGCCGCGCTTCCTCGACCGCGTCGCCGAGGTGGCCGGCGAGGTCCCGGCGCTCCGCACCGTCGTGGTCACCGAAGCCGGGGGCGCCACCCCGCCGCCGCTCGCGGGCGGACGCGTCGCCGTGATCGGCATCGACGAGTTCCTTGCGGGGGCGACACCCGCCCGCGACCTCGCCACCCCGGAGCCCTGGGACGTCGCGACCATCGCCTACACGTCGGGAACCACGGGCCCGTCGAAGGGCGTCGTGCTCCCGTGGGGAATGGTCACGTTCGGCATGGGCCTGCTCGACGACCTCGGGCCCGACGACGCCATGTACTCACCCTTCCCCATGTTCCACATGTCGGGCATGGGCACGCTCGCCGCCACGGCGTACATGGGCGGGCGCAGCATCATCCGGGAGGCCTTCGACACGACCTCGTTCTGGGGCGACATCGACACGCACGGCGCCACCATGACCCTCGTGGTGCCGGCGATGGCGCACTGGCTGCTGTCCCAGCCGCCGGCTCCCGACGACCGGGAGCACGCCCTCCGCCACGTCATCATCTCGCCGATCATCCACGCCTTCGGAGAGCGGTTCGGGGTGACGATGCGCACCCACTACGGGATGACGGAGGCCGGCAACGTGATGAGCCGTCGCAACGTCACCGACGAGTCGGCCACGTGCGGCACGCCCCGCCCCGGATACGAGGTCCGTCTCGTCGACGAGCACGACTACGAGGTCCCCGTCGGCGAGATCGGAGAGCTCGTCGTGCGCACCGCGGAGCCGTGGTGGCTGTGCATCGGGTACTGGGACATGCCCGAGAAGACCGCCGAGGCGTGGCGCAACGGCTGGTTCCACACCGGCGACGGCTTCCGTCGAGACGAGGCGGGGAACTACTACTTCGTCGACCGCCAGAAGGACGCCATCCGGCGGCGCGGTGAGAACATCTCGTCGTTCGAGGTCGAGCAGATCGTGCTCCAGCACGATGCCATCGCCGAGTGTGCCGCGATCGGGGTCGAGACGAGCGCGGGCGAGCAGGACGTCAAGGTCTGCGTCGTGCTGCACGACGGATTCGAGCTCGATCCCGCGCACCTCGTGGAGTTCCTCGTCCCGTTGATGCCGCGCTACATGATCCCGCGCTTCGTCGAGGTGATGGAGGGCCTCCCCAAGACCGAAGCCACGATGCGGATCCAGAAGGCCGAGCTGCGCAGGGAACCGCTCGGACCGGCGACGTGGGACCGCGAGCAGGCGGGCATCGTCCTCTCGAAGTGACTTCCTTGTTTGGTCACTACTACCCGCTCTGCGACCGGTCCGCGCCCGAACGGCGAGACGACCACGTTGGTGCGCCGACCGGCTGCCGAGTCGGTACTTGTGACCAAACAAGTCATTCGGACGTCGGGCCGCTGAAGCGGGCATCTCGCTTCTCCCGCCGGGCGGCGACGCCCTCGGCCACGTCGGGGCCGCCGAAGCCGTAGAACTCGTAGGCCAGCGATGCGTCGAAGACCGGTCCGAACATCCGGTACCAGTTGTTGAGAGCGAGCTTCGTCGACCGGATGGCGAACTGGGCGCCCGTCGAGAGCTCGCGCGCCACCTCGAGGGCGGTGTCGAGGAGCTCGGCGTCGTCGACGCACAGCGACACCAGCCCGATCCGCTCGGCCTCCTCACCCGTCACGGGCCGGCAGGTCAGCAGGTGGTACTTGGCCTTGGCCATCCCGCAGAGCAGCGGCCAGCAGATCGCGGCGTGGTCGCCGGCGGCGACACCCAGGCGGGTGTGACCGTCGATGATGCGCGCCGATCGGGCCGCGATCGACACGTCGGCGAGGAGGCCGACGACGAGCCCGGCACCGACCGCCGGCCCGTGGATCGCCGACACCACGGGCTTGGAGCAGTCGATCACGTTGAAGACGAGATCCCTCGCCTCACGGAGTACCCGCGTCCGCACCGCGTAGTCGGACGCCATGTCCTCGATGAGGTCGAAGGACCCCCCGGCCGAGAAGCCCTTCCCCGCGCCCTGGACGACGGCGACGCGCGTGTCCGGGTCGCGGTCGACAACCCGCCAGACCTCGGCGAGCTCCCGGTGCATCTCGTGGCCGGCGGCGTTGAGCCCGGGCGCGTCCATGACGACGCGCAGGATTCCCGGTTCGGGCCGCTCGAACCGCAGGCTGGTGAACTCGCCGTACGGGTCTCGGGTCTCGGTCACGTCGCTCCTTTCCGGCGCCTCCGTTCGAGGAACGCCGTCATCCGCTGGTGCTTGTCGTCGCTCTCGAAGAGGAGAGCCTGCCCGGCGAGATCGAAGAGTGTCGTGCTCGGCCGATGCAGCCGGAGCGCGAGCTTCGTGAGCTCGAGCCGCGCGCCTGTCCCTGTCGCAGAGAGGCCTCGATCGACGCGCGCGTTCGCTGCGCGCTCCGCGCGTCGACCTCGACGATCACGATCTCGGCCCCGGAGGCCGCGAACACGTGCGCGATGCCGGCACCCATCGTGCCGCCGCCGACGACGCCGACGGAGCCCATCGCCCCGCTCAGAACACCGGGATGATGTCGTCGGCGCCGATGTCCCCCACATCCACACCGTCGATGTCGAGCTCCGGGATGGCGGGGAACTCGATGCCCCACCGCTCCACGATCTTGCGGACCCGAGCCATCGCCAGCCGCCAGTTCTCCGCCTGCTCGTCGTAGGAGAGCACGCCGAGGCCGGCCTGGCGCGCGTAGTCCATGAACACGCGGTGGTTGTCGAAGAAGTACGGCGGGAGCTCCCAGAACTGCTCGGGAGGCTCCCAGAGCACCATCGAGAGGAAGACGAAGCCGGCCCGAAGCTGCTTCGTGATCATCTGGCTCAGATCGGGAGTGAGACCGGGCCACTGCTTCTCGAGGATCGTGAGGCAGATCTGGAGGTGGCGGGACTCGTCGCGGCCGATCCGCTTGAAGATCTCCCGGAACGCCTCGTGACGCGTACCCGTCGCCATCCCGCGGAACAGGGTGGACGACGCGACCTCGCCCATCATGAACGACGTGAAGACGACCGCAAGCGGGTACTTGTCGAACGAGCGCGTGAAGCCGTTCCAGTACCGGCCGCCGTTGTGGTAGAGCCAGGCGATGTTGTTGTGCCACGCCTGGTCGAGATCGTCGTGGGGGGTCCAGGAGAGCGGGCCTCCGGGGATGAACGCCTGCACGACGCGTTGGCACACCTCCTCGTGGTTCACCTCGTCGCGCGCGATGGAGAAGAAGCACTTGCGCAACGGGTCTTCCTCGTGCTGCTCGAACGACTGGACCACCGCGTGCGCGAACACGGGTGGCCCCGAGGCGTCGAAGTTCGCGAGGACGGCGAACCAATACGCGATTCCGAGCTGCTCCTCGCGCGTCCAGCGCGAGACGTCGAGCCCCTCCCACGCGATGTCGGTCGGGTTCCACGCCTGGACCTTGGCGCGCTCGTAGATCTCCGCCAGCTTCGGCGTCTCGACGCGCCACTCGATGGGGAAGATGTTCGGCTGCGGCACCGCAGGTGGGGCGACGAAGCCCTCCGCGGGTACGACGAGCTCGGCCACGCGACCTCCCTGCCGACGGTTCCCGGCCGACGGTTCCCTGGCAACGGCCCGCCACGGCGCCGGCATCCTCGCCGACGCCGATGGACCGACCGACCGGTCGGTCTGTCACCGTAGGGCGGGAACGCCTCCCGCGTCAAGGCCGAGCCCCGGGCGCCGGCGTGCGTCAGGCCGACGCGCCCTGCTCGGCCTTGCAGCGCTCGACCGCCTTGACCATGGAGTCGGTGTCGATCACGACCCCGCGGCTGCCGTCCTCGTTGATCACCTGGAGGGGGCCGTGGGTGATGAAGAGCATGATCAGCTCTTCGTCGGGCGCGTCCTCGCTGTGCTGGAAGCCGCCGAGCTCGTAGGCGTAGGAGCCCTCCGAGATCGTCTCGGTCCCGAAGGTCGCCCGCCCCTTGAGCACGAAGTACTCGGCCGAGGCGAAGTGCTTGTGGCGCGGGCCGACCACCCCCGGTTCGATCCGGAGCAGGAAGACCATGCCCCCGGTCTCCGGGATGGTCCGCAGCAGCTTGAACGAGGAGCCCTCGATCCCCGGCTGCGACACCCAGGGCATGTCCTGGGAATGGATGATGCCGCTCGTGGAACCCACCAGGTAGTCGGGTGGGCGCTGCCGTGTGCTCGTCGCCATGCGACTCCCCCTCACGCGTCTCGCTCGTGCCGTCGCGATATTCTACAGAGTCTAAGTTTCCCCTTCACGATCTGTCAACTGGCGTTTCCTCTACAGCACTACCGTGCGACGCAAGTTTCGTGTAGAACGAACGGGAAGGCCGGCCGCCGGCACTGCTCGGGGGGACGACGGGCATGACCATCGTGGACGCAGTCGCAGGGAATGCGGTCGAGCGGTTCGTGCTCGCCCCGGAACGCGGTCGCGGCGACGCAACGCTCTTGGTGGACGCGGCCTCGGGCCGGGAGTGGAGCCGCCGCGACGTCGCCGACGGCGTGCGCCGGGCGGCCGCCGCCCTCGCCGAACGGGGTGTGCAACCGGAGCAGCGGGTGCTGCTCGTCTGCGCCGACACCCCGACGTTCCTCTGGTTCTTCTGGGGCGCGATGTGGATCGGCGCCGTGCCCGTGCCCGTCTCGACCATGTTGGCCGAGGCCGACTACCGCTTCGTGCTCGACGATTCGCGCGCGGTCGGGCTCGTGGTGTCGGCCCCGTTCGCGTCCACGGTCGGCGCGGCCGCACTCGGTGCGCCGTTCCTGCGCTTCGCTCTCGTCGACGGCGATGCCGACATGCCCGGTGCGACACCGGTCGACCGCGCGCTCGACGGTGCCGGTGACCCGCCCGAGACGTTCCCCGCGACCCCGGACGACGTCGCCTTCTGGCTGTACACGTCGGGAACGACCGGGTTCCCGAAGGGAGCCCGGCACCGGCACGCGGACCTCGGCGCCTGTGTCGACCACTACGCCTCGGGGATCCTGCGGATGGAGCCGGCCGACCGCGTGTACTCGGTCGCGAAGCTCTTCTTCGCCTACGGGCTCGGCAACGCCGGGTACTTCCCGCCGGCGACGGGCGCGTCCGCGATCCTCAACCCGGTGCGGCCCGAACCGCGCGCCGTCGCCGACCACGTCCGCACGTACCGCCCGACACTCTTCTTCGGGGTGCCGACGTTCTACGCCGCATTGCTCGATGCCGACCTCCCCGCAGACACGTTCGCATCGGTGCGCGCGGCCGTGTCCGCCGGCGAGGCCCTCCCCGCCGACCTGCACCGGCGCTTCCGCGAGCGGTTCGACGTGGAGATCCTCGATGGGATCGGGACGACCGAGGTCCTCCACATCTTCCTGTCGAACCGGCCGGGCGCGTCCGTGCCCGGCACCTCCGGCGTACCCGTGCCCGGCTACGAGATCGAGCTCCGCGACGCGGCGGGCACGGCGGTGCCCGACGGGGAGCCGGGGAACCTCTGGGTGGCCGGCGACTCGGTCATGGTCGGCTACTGGAACCGCACGGAGCAGAACCGCCGCGTCCTGCACGGGCGCTTCATGGCAACCGGCGACGAGTACCTCCGCCGGCCGGACGACGGTCACTACGTGTACCTCGGTCGTTCCGACGACATGCTCAAGGTCGGAGGCGTGTGGGTCTCGCCCGCGGAGGTCGAAGCCTGCATCGTGGAGCTCGACGACGTGGTGCAGGCCGCCGTCGTGGGTGGCGACGCGGGCGACGGCCTGGTCAAGCCCCGGGCGTTCGTCGTCGCCACGGCCGACGCCGCCCGCGACGACCTCGCCGCCCGCGTCCAGGCACACGTGCGGGCGCGTCTCGCCCCCTACAAGTACCCCCGCTGGGTGGAGCTCGTCGACGAGCTGCCCACGACCGCCACCGGCAAGGTCAAGCGCTACCTCCTCCGCCAGCGACCGCTGCCGGCGCGACCGGCGGACGCGCGACCGGCGGAGGCGGGCTGACATGCCGCTCCATCCGCAGGCGCAGATGTTCCTCGACCAGTCGGAGGGCCAGCCGCCGCCGTACGAGACGTCGATCGCCGACGCACGGGCGATGATGGACGGCTTCAACGCGCTCGCGGGCGAGCCGCAGGCAGTCGCGAGCGTGGAAGACCGCGAGATCCCGGGCCCCGGCGGGTCGCTCCGCATTCGCGTGTACCGCCCGACCGGCGACGATGACCTCCCGGTCACGGTCTTCTACCACGCCGGTGGCTACGTCATCGGGAGCCTCGACAGCCACGACAGCCTCTGCCGGCTGCTCGCCAACGGCTCGGGGTCGATCGTCGTCGCCGTCGACTACCGGCGCGCGCCCGAGCACCGGTTCCCGGCTCCCGTCGAGGACGCCTTCGCGACGCTCCAGTGGGTCGCGGAGCACGCGGCCGAGCTCGGCGCCGACGCCGGCCGCCTCGCGGTCGCCGGTGACAGTGTCGGTGGCGGACTGGCGACGATCGTGTCGATCCTGGCGCGCGATGCGGGCGGACCGGCCCTCCGCCTGCAGGTGATGGTCTACCCCGACGTCGAGTGGTCGTTCTCGTCGCCGTCGTGGGAGGAGTACGGCCACGGCTACTTCGTGACGGTCGAGATCGCCGAGTGGCTACGGGAGACGTACTTCAACTCGCCGTCGGAGTGGGACGACTGGCGCGCCTCGCCGCTGCGTTGCCCCGACCTCTCGGGGCTGCCACCGGCCCTCCTGATCTGCCCGGAGTACAACCTCGCCCGCAGCGACATGGAGGCCTACGCGCGCCGCCTGGAGGAAGCCGGCGTGCCCACGACGTTCTCCCTCTACGAAGGGATGCTCATGGGCTTCTGGTGCATGGGCAGCTTCATCGACGCCGGCCATGCCGCCATCGACGAAGTCACGAGCGCGTTGCGAGGGGCGTTCGCGACCACGGCCGCGGCATCGTGACGCTCGCTCCCGACGCCGCCGAGCTGGTCGAGCAGCTCGGGCGCAACCCCGCACCGCACGAGCAGCCGATCGAGCAGGCGCGCGCCATGCTCGACGCCGGCGACGTGCTGGCAGGCCCGAAAGAGCCGGTCGCGCAGGTCGACGACCGCTCGGTGCCCGGGCCGGAAGGGCCGATCCCGATCCGCGTCTACCGACCGAGCCCCCGGTCGAGGCTCGGGATCGCGATGTTCTTCCACGGCGGCGGCTTCAGCATCGGCGGCCTCGCCAGCCACGACCGGCTCTGTCGCGCCCTCGCGAACCGCAGTGGCTGCGTCGTCGTCGCCGTCGACTACCGGCTCTCACCCGAGCACCCCTTCCCCGCCGGGATCGAGGACTCCTTCGCCGCGACCGAGTGGGTCTCCGCCAACGCCGCCACGATCGGTGGCGATCGCCATCGGCTCGCGGTCGGAGGCGACAGCGGGGGCGGCACCTTCGGAGCCGCGGTCGCGCTGATGGCACGCGAGCGCGGGGGGCCTCCGATCCGGTTCCAGTACCTCCTCAACCCGGGTGGCCTCGACTACGACTACTCCCGCCCGTCGTGCCTCGACAACGGGGAGGGCTGCTTCCTGACCGTCGACGCGATCCGCTGGGTCGAGGAGCAGTACTTCGCCGGCGGCGCCGAGCGCTCCGATCCGCGCGCGGCGTTGAACCTGGCTCCCGACCTCTCCGGGCTCCCGCCGGCGATCGTCCTCACCGCCGAGCACGACCCCGCACGCGACCAGGGAGCCGAGTACGTCCGCCGCCTGCGCGCCGCCGGCGTTCCGGTGCGGCACACCGACTATCCCGGGATGATCCACGGCTGGGTGAACTTCAAGGGTGCGATCGCCGACGGCGAGCGCGGCCTCGACGAGCTCGCCGCCGCCATCCGGGCCGCGCTCGCCGACTGAGCGGGGGCACGGTGAGGGAGGCGCGCGTGCTCGTAGCCGGCGTCGGCGCCATCGGCGGCTGGCTCCTCGCCCGCCTGACCCAGCACGGGGCCGACGTCGCCGGTTGGGCCCGGGGCGAGACCCTCCGCCGGCTCTCGAGCGGGGAGAGCCTTCGCCTGGAGTCACCCGACGGCGACTGGGCCGGGCGCGTGCGGGTCGTGGACGCGCCCGACGGGCGCTACGACCTCGTGCTCGTGACGGTGAAGTCCCAGGACACGCCGGCGATCGCGCCGTTGATCCCACCCGGTGCGCGGGTGGTCAGCGTGCAGAACGGGGTCGAGAACGCCGGGACGCTGGCGCGCTTCCACGACCACGTCGACGGCTGTGTCGTGATGTCGGGCTGCGAACGCGTCGGCGCGACGCGCATTCGCAACGAGCAGGCCGGTGGGCATCTCGTCGTCGAGGACGGCGGCCTGGCGGCATGGTTCGATGCCCACGGGGTCGCCGCCCGCACCACGCCCGACGTGTACGACGCCGCGTGGCGCAAGCTCCTGGTGAACGTCGCCGGCAACAGCCTGACCGCGATCCTGCGAGCGCGCATGGGCTCGGTGTTCGCCGTTCCCGAGATCGACGACGTCGCCCGTGCCGCCCTCACGGAGACCGCCGCCGTGGCGCGCGCCGAGGGAGCGGCCGTCACCGACGACGACGTCGCAGCCGCGTTGCGCCTGCTGCACGGGCTCCCGCCCGACAAGACGACGTCGACGCTCCAGGATCTCGAAGCCGGACGGCCGTTCGAGGTCGACGCCATCACGGGGGTCGTGGTCCGCAGGGCCCTCGATCACGGCCTCGACGTCCCGACGGTCCGCACCCTGGATGCGCTGCTCCGGGCGATCTCACCCACAGGGGAGGCGGGATGACGAGTGCACGCACGCTCGACGAGCTCCTCGACGTGCAGGCGGTCGTCGAGGCCTGCTCGAGGTACGCCGCGGCCGTGGACCGGACCGCCCGGGAGCTCTCCGACGAGGCGTTCGCCGAGTACGCCGCGACCATGACCGACGACTGCGTCGTCGACTACGGGCCCCTCGGCCGGTTCGAGTCACGCGCCGAGTGGATCGCGTTCGCGCGTGGGCTCGCCGCCCGCTCCGGGCTCTGCCATCACATGTACGCGAACTTCTTCGTCGAGATCCACGGTGACGACGCCCGCGCCCGTTTCCACGCGCAGGCGCTGCACTATTGGGCGGACCAACCGGCCGACCGACAGCTACTGATCGGCGCCGCCAGGTTCGACAACGCGCTTCGCCGCACGCCCGAGGGTTGGCTGCTCACCCGCGTCCAGCCGAATGTGCAGTTCCTGTGGGATCCCGGTGCAGCGGCGGCACGCATGTTCCCGCCGGCACCGGACCGCCCGGCGTGAGAACCGGTCGTCGCCCTGCCCCCGGGGCCCTGGCCGGCGTCAGTCGAGGCCCAGAACCCCCGGGTTCACGAGGTGATCGGGGTCGAGCACGTCCTTGACCTGTTCGATGACGTCCCACGCGGTGCTGCCGGCGAGCGCCTCCTTGAACGGGTACACCTTGCCGAGCTGGAGGTGCACCGCTCCGAGCTCGCGGAAACGCTTGATCATGGCCCGGCGCACACCCAGCGCACACTCGCGCGCCGCGGCGTTCGACGGCGCGTCGGCGAACTCCGCCCGTTGCTCCTCGCTGGCCCAGCTCGCCCGGTACGAGCTCAGGCGGTCGGGCCAGAACAGGATCGGCTCGATGCCGAAGAAGTGCCCCGAGATGAGGTAGTTCCGCACCTCGTACACCCCGTGGCGCTGCATCTCCCCGGCGCGCTCGGCCATGAAGGCATCGAGCGCCTCGACGGCCTCCTGCGCCCGCGACAGCGGGAACAGGAGATTGCTGGGCATGCCGGCCTCACCGTGCTTGCCGACCATCAGCGGGTGGATCGGCTGGAACGGTGCGTACCGCATCCCGAGCGCGAGCCCCGTGGGAAGCGATCGCCCACCGTGGCGCTTGCAGATGCGGCGCAGGCGCGCCAGGTTCCGGTCGGCGGCGGCCTGATCGGCGGCGTCGCAGATGACGACGAGCGAGAACGGCACCTTGGCGAGGAACTTCATGCCTCCGGGACGGGCCGCCCGCGCGAGCTGGCGCAGCGCTCGTGGCCGGCTGTCGATCTGGTCGAGCACGAGCTTGGCGATGCGCTTGACCTCGTCCCTCGGTGGATGCGGCATCTCGGCCATCACGGTGTTCATGAACGCGTCCGCACCGATGCATTCGGACGCGAGGTCGGTGGCCGCGATCTCCACCTCGGCGGCGACCAGCTCGCGGGCGGTCTCGAAGCCGAAGCAGCCGAGCGCGACGCCCTTCGGTTCGGGATCGAGGCGCAAGGTGGCGCGGGTCTTGAGACCGAACGCGCCCGAGTCGCACAGGAAGAGGCCGCTCAGATCGGGGCCGAAGTTGCGCCAGAACGGCGCCGCCCCGGCGGCGGCGGCCGAGCCGGTCGTGAGCAGGCGCCCGTCACCCAGGACCACCTCGAGGCCGAGCACCGAGTCGACCAAGAAGCCCCGCCCGAGACCGACGGCATTCTGCGACAGCCCGCCGCCGACGGTCGCGTGCAGCCCCGAGAGCGTGCCGTGGAACGGGATGCGCATGCCCGTGCCCCGAAGCGCCTCACGGAGCTGGAACCAGGTCACACCGGGCTCGACCGTGACGTAACGATCGGCCGTGTTGATCTCGACGATGCGGTCCATGCGGCGGAGATCGACGACGATCGTGTCCGGTCGCTGCGGGGTGTGGGCGAGCGTGTACGACATGCCCCCACCGCGACCGACGATCGCGAGGCCGTGCGCGCGGACGACGTTCACCACCTCGACGACGTCCGCCGTCGAAGCCGGACGTGCGACCGCCACGGGCAGGGGCACGTCGTCGTCGGTGAAGTCCGCCGCATACCACGCGCGGTCCTGCTCGCCGGTGAGCACATGCTCGTCGCCCACGACGGCACGCATCGCCGCCACCACCCCGGCGACCTCGGCGCGCGGTGTCTCGACCGTCACTGCCATCGGAGCTTCCCCCTCGTTCACACGTCGATGAAGTCGTACACGTGACGCCAGTACGACGCTGCCGTCTCCGGTGCCTCGAAGCGGGGCGTGTGGCCGCCAGTCTCCACGAACGCCAGCTCGGCGCCGTCCTTGCCGTAGTCGCGAGCCAGCGCCTCGGCGTCGCCCGGTACGGGGACGAAGTCTCCCGGGCCGGGGAGCACCAGCGCAGGCGCGCGCGCGACGGACGGGTCGAAGTACGGCAGGCCTTCGTACATGCAGAGGAAGAAGCCCGTCGGGTAGTGGCCGGGCTGTGTCTCCGCGAACCACGCACCTACCTCCGGGGGCGAGGCACCCGTGAACTGCGAGTAGTAGTCGCCGTCGGTGACCAGGTAGCCGTCCTCGAACCCCTCGAGGAATGCCCGGTACTCGGGTGACAGCAGGATCGACCGGGCGGCGTCGGACATCCCCGAGTACATGATCGTGCTCAACACGACCGAGCGGACACGCGCCGTGTCGGCCGCCAGCTGGGTGGCCACGGCACCGCCGACCGACTCGACGACGAGGTCGATACCGACCGTGACGTCGCGGATGGCCAGGAGGCGGTCGAGCACCGCAGCCAGCGGCCCGACCTGATCGAGCGGTGTCACCGAGGACCCGTCTTCGGGCCGTGAGCTGTCGCCGAACCCGACGTAGTCGGCGCTGAACGAGAAGAGCCCCCGGCGGGCGTCCTGCGTGCCGGCGTCGTACCCGTCGACGCCGATGTTCCAGCAGCTCCGGACGGTCACGGGTCCCGAGAGGTGCAGCACCGCCCGTCGCGGCCGGCGGAGCAGGGAGCGCAGGGTGAAGGTCTCGGTCACCCGGACGCGGGCGGCCGGCTCCACTGGGACGTCGTGCTCGACGCGGTACACCGTGTCGAGCAGCCGGGGATCGGCGGCCTCGGGGTCGGCGAGCGCCGCCGCGACGCCGGCGCGGGCCAGGACGGCGTCGGCCGGATCCTCCGGCGCATCCGTCGCCTCGGCCATCCGTTCGCCTTCCCGCCGCTGTCCTGGCCCGCCGCTGTCCTGGCCCGCCGCTGTCCTGGGCCCGCTCGCAGGAGCGGGTCGATCCGGGAGCGTAGGATGATCTTGTAGGGCAATCAAGCGCCGGGGGCGAACGTGGCCGGGATCCGTGAAGCGTGGCTCGAGGCCGTGACCCGCCACCGTCACGCACCGGAACGGCCCGACGACGACCGCTGCTGGAGCCGCCGCCTGGAGACCGCGTCCCGTGACGAGCTGCGGGCGATCCAGGACGACAAGCTCGCCACCGCGGTGCGCTACGCGTACGACCGCATCCCCTACTACCGCCGCAAGCTCGACGCCCTCGGCGCCGCGCCCGGCGACGTGAAGAGCGTCGACGACCTCGCCCTGCTCCCGGTCACGACCAAGCAGGACATGGCCGACGACCTCGCCGTCCATCCGCCCTGGGGCACCTTCACCGCGGTCGACGACGCCGCGTGGCGCGAACGCGGCTGGCAGGTGTTCGCGACGTCGGGCACCACAGGCACACCACGGGCGTTCCGGTACACCGCCTTCGATCGAGAGATGTGGGCATGGGCCAACGCGAGGGCCATGCACTCCATGGGTTTCCGACCCGATCGTGACGTTGCGCTGCTGGCGTTCGGCTACGGGCCGCACGTCTGGCTCTGGGGCGTGCACTACGCGCTCAACCTGATGCGCATCCCGATCGTCACCGCGGGTGGACTCGACACTCGGACACGTGCCCGGTTCATCGATCACTACCGGCCGACGATCCTCGCGTGCACGCCGTCGTATGCCCTCTTCCTGGCGAGCGTCATGCGCGAGCTCGGCCTCGATCCTGCCGGCAGCTCGATCGACTTCGTGTTCTGCGCCGGCGAACCGGGCTTCGGGGTGCCGGCCACCCGCGAACGAATCGAACGGGCGTGGGGCGCCACGATGCACGAGTTCTACGGCTGCACGGAAGCAGCGCCGGCGGGTGGCGGCTACACGTGCACAGCTGTTGCCGCCGAGAAGGAAGCGCCGGTGAGCACACACCTGCTCGAGGACTGCGCAATCTGGGAGACCGTCGATCCCGGCACGCTCGAACCCGTTGCGCCCGGTCGCCCCGGGCTCACGGTCGTGACGAACCTGATGTCGGAGGCGTCCCCGCAGCTGCGCTTCCTCGTGGGCGACTCGACCACGTTGACCGAAGAACGCTGCGCGTGCGGCCGGACCCACATTCGAGCGATCGGTGGGTTCCACGGACGCGCCGACGACATGCTGAACGTGCGAGGCGTGACCGTGTTCCCGAGCGCGATCGAGGACGCGATCCGTCGCGTCGAGCAGGTCGGGACGGAGTTCCAGATCGAGGTCACGGTCGAGCGTGACCTCGACGTGCTCACCGTACGGGTCGAGCCGACGACCGGGATCACCGACGAGCGCTTCCCGAGGATCGCGCGGCTCGTCGAGACCGAGATCGTGTCCCGGTGCGAGCTTCGGCCCGTCGTGGAGGTGGTACCCGCGGGAACGCTGCCGCGCACCGAGTTCAAGGCGAAGCGGGTCGTCGACCGTCGGAACCCCGCCTGAGCCCTGACGGCGGGTACGTTGTCCGACCAGACCGTCCGACGTCGGGGAGCCTCGATCCAGGGTGCCGAGCTCGGCGAAGCCCGGTGGCGCGACCGCGGTGCAGGCAGTGGTCGACGCGATCGTCGAAGGGATCAAGGGAGGGCGCTACGCGCCCGGCCAACGGCTCGTCGAGGCCGACCTCACGGCCGACCTCGGGGTGAGCCGAGGCCCGCTCCGCGAGGCCCTGGGCCGCCTGGCGGCCGAGGGCGTCCTCGAGATCGAGCCGTACCGAGGCGCGGTCGTGCGCAGGCTCAGCCGGAGCGACGTCGTCGACCTGTTCCGGATCCGCGAGCTGCTCGAAGGCGAGGCGGCACGCCTCGCAGCCACCCGCATCGACGACGCCGACCATCGGGTACGCCTCGAGCAGGCGATCGCGGCCGTCGACGCCTACCGCGAGCCCGGCGAGTCGATCGCCTACATGGACGAGAACAGCCGCTTCCACGAGCTCATCGTCGAGCTCGGCGGCAACAAGCTCCTCTCCCGCCTGATCGGCCAGCTCCAGGTGC
>DASUUL010000345.1:0-6435 GCA_036374115.1 Acidimicrobiia bacterium
ACCGCACCCTCCGGCGTCCCTTCGGCTCGGGCGCGATCGTTGTGGGCCAGCTCCTGGTGCCACACCTCGACGTCGTCGCGGTACCGTTCGCGGGCTTCTGCCGTCGTGAGCCCCGCGTGCGCGAGCTCCGGATCGGTGAACGTGCACCACGGCACGCTCGCGGTCACCTTGCCCTTCCCGGGGAAGAACATGTCGCGCACCGCGCGGACCGCCTCGTAGGCGGCCGCGTGCGTGAACAGGTGCCGGCCGGCGACGTCGCCGGCGGCGTACACCGAGGGCACGCTCGTACGGCCCCGGTCGTCGACCAGGACGCCCCGGGGGCCGGTGGGGATGCCCAGGTCGTCCAGCCCGAGCCCGTCGAGATTCGGTGTGCGCCCGACCGCGACGAAGAGCTCTTCGGCCTGCCAGGTGGCGGGGCGGCCGCCCTCGGTGCCGTGCACGACCTTGGTGCCGTTCTCGACCGTGACGGCGTCCGTCGTGACGTCGACGCGGACGTCGACGCCCTCGACCCGCAGGACGTCGACGAGGCGGTCGACGAGAAGGGGCTCGTCGCGGGGGAGGACGCGGGGACCCCGCTGGAGGAGCGTGGTCGGGATGCCGAGTCGGTGGAACCCCTGGGCCATCTCGACCGAGACGGGCCCGCCGCCGACGAACACGGCGCTGGCGGGCGGATCGTCGAGCTCGAAGACACTCTCGCTGGTCACGTATCCGGCCGCCTCGAGGCCGGGGATGGGGGGTACCGCCGGCCGGCTGCCGCAGCACAGCAGCACGTACCGCGTGTGGAGGGTCCGGTCGCCGACCTGCACCCGGTCGGGCCGGATCAGGCGGGCCGAGCCCGCGACGATCTCGACGCCCATGGCCTCGAAACGGGCCGGATCGTCGTCGTCGCCGGCAAGGTCGTGTTGCACGGCGCGGATGCGCTTCCACACCCGGGCTCGGTCGATCGTCGGTATCACCGCCTCGAGACCGAGCTCGTCGGCGGTGCGCATCTGGTGGGCGGCTCGGGCCGACGCCAGGAGCGCCTTGCTCGGGACGCAGCCGGTCCAGAGGCAGTCGCCGCCGACCCGGTCTCGTTCCGCGACCGCGACCCGCAGGTCGAGCGAGGCGGCGAACTCGGCCGCGACCATCCCGCCCGAGCCCATCCCCACGATGACGAGGTCGTAGCGGTCGGGCATCCCGCGGCTCCCAGGGTCGACGACGAGGCTGCGTGCCCAGTCTCGTCGCTTACCTCCCGGCGCGCGTTACAGGCACGGGCTGGGGGCGAGCGAGATAGAAGCCCTGCGCGAGATCGCAGCCCAGCTCGCCCAAGCGCTGCAGTTGCGTGGCGTGGGGTTCGTCCGGTTGGCGCCTCAGGTCGCGCCGGCCGGGCCGGGCAGCCGGTCGAGGATCTCCTCGGCCCACCGCACGTCGGGTCGGGGCCGGCGCCGGGAGGCGAGCTCGGCCGGAACGTCGATCTCGAGGCGCACGAGCGCGCCGCCGAGCGTCTTGCCGAGGCTGTCGGCGCGCAACGACCTGGGCCCACCGCCGCCGAGCGCGCCGTGGAGCACGAAGTTGAGCGCGAGCACGTTCCGGGCCTCGTAGCGCTCGACCGCACCCGTGACCATCGCTCCGAAGTGCTCCTTGACGCGCTCGGAGGTCACCTCGCGCCCGATCAGCGCGTAGACCTCCTCGTCGTCGGCGAAGAGCGCGACGTCGGCGATGTCGCCCTTGTCGCCCGCCCGGTACCCGCACAGCTCGCGCAGCGGAACCTGGTGCATTACCGGCCTTCACACCGATTCGACATGGATGCGCACCTCGGGGTCGACGAGATCCTTGTCGACGAGGGTCGGCCAGATCCCGAGCAGCTCGGTCGCGCGGCCGCCGCCGCGTCCCATACCGGTGAACCCGGGCGGCGGGCCCGACAACGACAGCGGGACGAGCTCCCGGCCCACCCTCCCGGCGGCACCTTCGTCGTCGCAACGCCACGCCGCTCGCAGCACGACCTCGGGTGGTTCGGCGTCCGTGGGCGGCACCGTGGGCCCGCCCAGGGCGTCGACTCCCCAGTACTCGAAGCACCACTCGGCGACCTCGATCCCGGCCATCTCGACCCTGCGGGCGAAGGTGGCCGCCGTCGCCGTGGCTTTCTCGTACGCATCGGGCCACGCGAACGCCGCCCGTGCCTCACCCGCCCACCCCGCGGGGTAGGCGAGGAGCGCCTTGTACGTGTCGGTCGCGGGCCGGCCGCGCACACCCGTGACACGGACGCGGTCATCGCCGAGGTCGTCGAACGCGGCCGACGTGAAGTCGGCGACGACGTCGGGAGCGAGGTAGGCGGCGGGATCGTGCACCTCGTACAGGAGCTGGTGGCGGACGGTGTCGAAACTCACGCGGCCACCGGCCGCGGCCGGCTTCGTGATCACCGCGCTGCCGTCGGCTTCGACCTCGGCGATCGGGTACGGCAGGTCCCAGGGCCGGGGGAGGGCCCACCAATCGCCGCTGTAGTTGCCGCCGGCCGCTTGGCCCGAGCACTCGAGCACGTGCCCGACGAGCACACCCGCGGCCAGACGGTCCCAGTCGTCCCAGCCCCAACCGTGCTCGTAGGCGGCGGCGGCGAGGAACAACGCTGCGTCGGCCACGCGCCCGGTGATCACGATGTCGGCACCCTGGGCGAGCGCGTCGACGATCGGACGCGCACCCAGGTATGCGGCCGCGAAGCGGGGGTCGGCGGGGAGGTCTTCGTAGGGCGCGCCGGTGTCGAGGTGGGCGAGCTTCGACGACGTTGCCGAGCGCAACCGGCCGAGGCGCGACATGAGATCGTCGCCGAGCACGGTCGCGACCCGGATGCCCGAGATCCCGAGGGCGGCGGCCGTGTCGACGGCGGCGCGGGCGGCGGCCGCGGGGTTGATGCCGCCGGCGTTGGTGATCACCTTGGTGCGCCCCGACGCGACCGCCGGCAGGGCGGCACCGAGGTACAGCGGCAGGTCACGCGTATAGCCGCGGGACTCGTCGCGCTGGCGGTCCTTCTGGAGGATTGCCAGGGTGAGCTCGGCGAGGGCCTCGAGACAGAGGTAGTCGACGCCCTCGGCGAGCAACCCCTCGACCGCGCGCGGCGTGTCGCCGTAGAAGCCCTGCCCGCCGGCGATCCGCACGCTCATCGGTACCGACGGTAGCCAACGCGCGCCCGTCGGTGCCGCGAGGGGTCAGCGCGCGTGCTTGACCGCCGCACGATGCTCGCGCGGACCCCGACAGAGGAGCACGACGGTGGCGTCGTCGCGGAGCCTGCTGGTGGCGAACCCTTCGATCTCGTCGAGCGCGCGCTTCACGATCACGTCGGCTTCTTCGGCTCCGGCGCTGGACACGAGGTCGACCAGGCGATCGACCCCGAACTCCTCGCGTTCGTCGCGGCGGACCTCGACGAGCCCGTCGGTGTACACCGCGAGCGTGTCGCCGTTGGCGAGGCGCGTGGACGCCGTCTGCCATTCGCTGTCGAACGGACCCACGATCGGGCCGGTGGGCGGGAGCTCCACCACCACGTCGGTCGTGCAGAGGATGGGGGGCGGATGCCCGGCGTTCGCGTACCGCAGCCCACCGGTCGCGAGGTCGGCGACGGCGACGAAGGCGGAGAGGAACGTCTCGCTTCCGAGGTCGTCGAGCTGGTCGTGCGCCCAACGAACCGACGCGCCGGGATCGAGGCCGTTGCGCAACGCGGCGCGCAGCAGCTCGCGGCAGCGCAGGGCCAGTACGCCCGGGACCGCTCCGTGCCCGGCGATGTCGACGACCACGAGCCCGAGCTGCGACGCGGAGATGCGTACGACGTCGTAGCAGTCGCCCGCGACGACGCCTTCGGCGGGTTCGACCTCACCGGCGACCGTCCATTCCGCGGGGAGCCGGTCGACCTCGGGCTCGAGCTCCGAGCGGAGGCTGAGGAGCACGCTCGCGCTCTGCTCGACCGCCTCCCGTGCCTTCACGGCCTCGAGCACCTCGCTGTTGAGCCGGCGGCGCAGGCGTTCGACGTCGTGCCCCAGCCGGGCGATCTCGGGGGGTCCGACCGCCGGGATGCTGGTATGGCGGGCGCCGGCGCGTACGTCCCGAACAGCGCGAGCGATGCGATCGAGCGGTGTGGTCACCGACCGGCGCACGAGGAGGGCGGCGCCGACCGTCAGCGCCGACATCGCCACGATCATCCCGACGATGACGAGGTTGCGCTCCGTTCGGAGTTCGCTGCGGCGGTCCTGGGTCGCCTGGAGGGCTTGCCGGTCGGCGGCGCCGATCCCGCCGAGCTCGAGGTCACCCAGGATCGCGTCCTCGCGGTCGGCCGCCTGGTCGCTGAGCATGACGCCGCGGACGACGAAGCCGGTGCCCGTCAGGCCGACGAGGACATAGGCCGCGAACACCAGCAGAAGGCGGCGACGCAGCGTCACGGGCGGAACACTATCGGTGTCATCCCGAGATCCACCCGGGTCCGCCCCGGTCCCTGCCGCCCGCCGCCGCCGGCGGGTCACCACCCTCGCAGGTCGACCTCCCACGTGTCGACGACCGCGTCGCCCTCCACGAGGTGCAACCGCTCGTGCTTGGCAACCGTGGGGTCGATGTGGGCAGGCAGCACACTGACCCGATCTCCCACGGCGACCGGTCGCTCGGGAGCGAAGGTCGTGTGCTCATCGGAGCAGTACCAGACCTTCCCCCCGACCACGGTCGGGTTGCCGTGGTCGAGGGCGAGCGACTTCAGCCCGCAGTCGGCGACCGCCCACCCGTCCGACACCGAGATGACCGTCGCGAGCAACGAGAGCGCCGGGCGGAAGGGGAGGTCCGGGTACGAGTACTCGGTGTCGAGGAGCGCGTAGGTCCCGGCCTGGATCTCGGTCGCCCAGGTGTTGATGTCGAAGTTGCAGGTCCCGCCGGCGGAGACGACGTCACCGCCGACGTCGGCGTGGGCCCGGAGCAGGAGCTGCATCGCCTCCTCGGTCTGGCGGACCCGGGTCGCGCGGTCCTTCTCACCCATCACGTGGCCCTCGTATCCCATGACGCCGCGCACCTCGAGCCCGCTCGCCCGGGCGGTGTCGGCGATGCCGCCTGCAGCTTCGGGCCGGCAGCCGCACCGGAACATCCCGACGTCGACGTCGACGAGCACCTCTCGAATCCCGGCAGTGGCGGCGACCTCGATCGTCGCGACCGAGTCCACCGCGACGGTCACGCGTGCGTCGAGGGCGGCGAGCCGACGCAGTCGCTCGGGATCGACGATCTCGTTGGCCAGGAGGAGGTCCTCGCCGAGTCCCGCGCGCGCCATCCCCTCCATCTCACGGGCAGTGGCGCACGTGAAGTGGTGGTGTCCGCGCGCAGCCTGCTCGCGTGCGAGCGCGGTGGTCTTGTGCGCCTTCACGTGTGGGCGGCACCTCGGGCCGGGCAGCGCACCGGCCATCGCGTCGAGGTTGTGCCCGAGTGCGCCCGAATCGACGACGAGCGCAGGGGTGCCGAGGTCGTGGACGTTCATGGTGCGCGAGCATGGCACCTCGATGGCCACCGCACCCGAACGCCGGCCCCCGGTCACGACCGACTACCACACGGCCGACCTTCCGGCGCTACCCCAGCGTGACTACCTCATCCCCGCGGAGCGCTGGATCGAGGCGCCGAGCGCCCTGCGTGAGCTGGGCGCCGACATCGGTGTCGAGCTCGTCGCGTACAAGCGCCGCATCGGGCGCTATCTCCTGTGGCGCGCCGGTCCCGCGGCTCGTGCGAACGCGCGCTACATGGCTCTCGCCGCCGACGATCCGGGCGAGCGCTACACGTTCCGGCTCTGGCCCGACGGCCGGGGCGAGGGCATGGGGCCCGACGGACGAATCCACGACCGGTTCCGCTCGTGGAAGGAGTCACTGCGTGACGTCGGTGGCAGTGCCGGCTCCCGGGCCTGATCCGTCACCGCCGGGAGACCGCTCGACCTCGAACCACACGACCTTGCCCGGCCCGGTCGTGTCGATCACCCCCCAACGAGACGCGATTGCGGCCACGAGCGCGAGCCCGAGCCCGCCGGGCGCCAGGCGCTCGGCCGAGACGACAGGGAGCGGGAGGGCGGGTGCCGGCGTGTCGGGCAGCGGCCCACCTTGGTCCTCGACCTCGACCCTGGACACCGATCCGGGACGGACCCGCACCCGGACGGGCGTCCGGGTGTGGATGACGGCGTTCGTGACGAGCTCGCTCACGGCGAGCGTCGCTCGCTCGACACCCTCGGGGGGCGTCGCCGCGTCCCCGAGGGCCCGGCGGACGAACGCCCGGGCGGCCGGCACGCTCTCGGGCGAGCCGGGCAGCGTGAGCTCGTGTGCGGACGCGGCCGACACCCCCTGCACCCTGCCCCAAAAACCGGCATTCGTCCGGGGTGTGCCCCGGCCGGTCGCCTCCGAAACGCCCATCTCGGCGGGTATCGTTCGGCTGCCTCGGAGGTGGTGGAGTGGCCGGAGCCTC
>DASUUL010000346.1:0-5667 GCA_036374115.1 Acidimicrobiia bacterium
GGAGCCGCCTGCAGGACGGCATCGTGGGCGGTCAGCATCCGCGGGCGCTCGTCGTCGCCGCCGGCGAGCGCGCTCCCACCTGTGAGGATCCCGCTCACGAAGGCTCCGTTCACGAGCGCGAGGACGACGGCGAGGATCTCGAGCGCCGCCGCGCGCCGGTACCGGGGGGCTCGCGGCATCGGGCGAGCGTAGCGAGCCGGCCGGCCCGCACCGCCGCACCCCCTCGGTAGGCTCCGCCGCCGTGCCCGCGTTGTTCACCGCCGAGCAATACCGGGTGGTCGAGGCTGCCTGCGAGCGCCTCATCCCGGCGTACCGCGACCACCCCGGCGCCCGCGCCTTGGGGGTGGCGACCTACATCGACGGCCTGCTCGGCGCGTTCGACTCCGACCCGCCCCGCATCTGGGCCGGCGGCCCGTTCTCGGGACGGTTCGGCGGTGATGCCGCCTTCGCCCGGTTCCTGCCGCTCGCGCCGCTCGAGGAGCTGGCGTGGCGCACCCGCATCGAAGGGTCGCTCGGCATTCCCGAGCGCGAGTTCAACGGGCCGGTGACGGGCTGGCAGGAGGAGTACCGCCGAGGTATCGCCGCGCTCGGCGAGGACTTCGTCATCCGCGACCCCGACGAGCAAGACGGCCGCCTCGACGCGCTCGCAGAGTTCAAGGCCTTGCTCTACCGGCACGCCTGCGAGGGGGCCTACGCCGCCCCCGAGTACGGCGGCAACCGCGATGCCGCCGCCTGGCGCGCCGTGCAGTTTCCCGGCGACGTGCAGCCGCGCGGCTACACGGACGCTCAGGTGTCGGACCGTGACTGACTGCGACGCGGTCGTCATCGGCAGCGGTCCCGGCGGCGCCGCGGCCGCGCACGTCCTCGCCGAGGCCGGCTGGTCGGTGATCATGCTCGAGAAGGGCCGCAACCACCTGCTCGAGCTCGACCCACCGTTCGGACCGACAGGGGAGATCTCGAACGACGAGCTCAAGTTCGCGTTCCGTCACTTCCTCGGGCCCGACCCGTTCCTCGAGCCGCGCACCTTTCGACGAACCGACGGCGACGGCGACCGGGTGTTCACCGGCGACGTCAACAACCTCCCTTCGGGCGTGGGCGGCGGCGGCTTTCACGCCGACGGCAAGCTCCCCCGCTTCCGCGAGATCGACTTCCGCGCCCGCGCCGAGCTCGGCCCCATCGACGGCGCCGACGTCGTCGACTGGCCCGTCGACTACGACGAGCTCGAGCCCTACTACGCCGAAGCCGAACGCCTCGTCGGCGTCGCCGGCGAGGCGGGCGCGAACCCGTTCGCGTCGTGGCGCTCGAGCCCGTATCCCATGCCGCCCGGACCGGACATGTTCGGCGCCGTGCTCTCCAGCGCCGCCGCCACTCGCCTCGGCTACCACCCGTACCGGGCGCCGACCGGCGTGAACAGCGAGCCCTACGACGGGCGTCCGGCCTGCAACAACTGCGGGTTCTGCGGGTTCTTCGGCTGCCCGATCGACGCCAAAGGCGACCCGGTGGGTCCGCTGCGCCAGGCGCTGCGGTCCGGCCGGTGCGAGATCCGCCCCGAGTCGCACGTGAGCGAGATCCTGCTCGACACCACCGGCAAGAGGGCACGGGGGGTGCGCTACCTCGACGCCGGCGGCACGACCCGGGAGGTGGCTGCCGACCACGTCGTGGTGGCGGCAGGCGCCTTCGAGACGCCGCGCCTGCTCCTGCGGTGCGCGGTCGCCAACTCGTCGGGGCTGGTCGGCCGGCACCTCACGTTCCACTTCCAGACGCTGGTCGTGGGCTGTTTCCCGTTCCGCCTCCACGGCCACCGCGGGCGCGCCGTCACGCACCTGCACGACGACCACATGCTCGTGACCGGCGAGAGCCGGGCGGCGGCGCGGGCGGCCGGTCTCCCCTACTTCCGCGCCGGGATCGTCGAGCACGGCGCCGCCGCCGGCCCGCTCACGGAGGCGGTCCACCTCCCGCCGGGCGAGCTCCACTCCCGGCTGATGCTGGACTCACCGCTACGCGATCGGCTGTGGGTGTTCACCGTGCAAGGCGAGGATCTCCCTCAGGCGGTGAACCGGGTCGATCTCGACCCGTCCGTCCGTGACGTATGGGGCTTCCCGGCCGGGCGGGTGACCTATGCGCCCCACCGCCACGAGGTCGCGTGCTCGGCGTACGTGGCTCCGCAGCTGGAGGCGATCCTGAGAGAGGCGGGCGCGGAGTGGACGATCACGACAACCTCCCCGCCGGTCGACGGTGAGAACGGCGCGATGGGGCCGGCGCCCGCCTCGCGCCATGTGATGGGGACGTGCCGAATGGGCGACGACCCCACCACGAGCGTCGTCGACCGCTGGAGCCGCTTCCACGACGTGGAGAACATGATCTGCGCCGATTCGTCGGTGTTCCCGACCGCGGCCGGCTACGGTCCCACGCTCACGCTGGTCGCGCTCGCGATCCGCGCCAGCCGTGCGCTCGCGGGGCTCGCAGCCCTCCGGTCACGACGCCCCGAGGGGGCCTGAGCACCCACTCGGCTCGCCTGGCATGCCCGACGCGCCTGACGCGACGGATGGTCAATCGTCGCCGGCGTCGCCGGCGCGGCCGCGCTTCCAATAGCCACGGATCGACGCCCAGGACCGCGGCAGCCCACGCTCCTCGAAGAAGTGGCGGCGGAGACGCTGGACCGCTGCGGCCTCACCGGCCGCCCACACCCGGGTGTCGGGCGGGACCTCGGCAGTGCGGACGGCGGCCGTGAACGCGTCGCCGGGCTCGGCGGCGGGCGCGAGCTGGCACCACTCGACCGCCGCCTGCGGATGCCCCGGCAGAGCGATGCGGGCAGATGCTTCGACGACCTCGACGTACACCTGCACCGTCGCTTCGGCCGGGAGCGTCTCCAGCAGCTGACTGATCGCGGGGATCGCGGTCTCGTCTCCGGCCAGAAGGAACGCCGGCGTGTCGCGCTCGATCGAGTACCCCCGTCCCGGACCCGAGACCGCCGCCGGGGCTCCGACTTCGGCTGCCTCGGCCCACCCGGCCGCCACGCCTCCGCCATGGAGGACGATCTCGACGTCGAGCTCGAGTGCCTCGGGATCGACGCGGCGCGGCGTGAAGGTGCGGATGGCGGGTCGCGTCCCGTCGGGGAGCAGGAACTCGTTGCCGTTCCAGGCGGGCATCACGAGCTCGTTTGCTCCCGGCGACGGGAGGAGCAGCCGCACGCTCGCCGCCGGCTGGGCGACGGTCAGGCCTTCGAGCTCCGCGCCCCCGAGGGTCACGCGCACCAGCCGCGGGCTCACGCGCTCGATGCCCTCGACAGCGACGCGCCGGAACTGCGGCGGCTCGCGCCGGATGCGGGCGGCGACCCGCCTCTCGTCGGAACCATTCATCGAGACCAGCCTCGCGAGCCCGGCAGCTCCACGCGCAATCGGCAGCCCTCCGGTCACCGACCGTTCCTAAGCTTCCCCAGGTGAATGCCGTCCTCCTCGACTTCTACGGCACGCTCGCCCGCGCCACGCACTGGGTCTCGATCGACGACGTCCTGGTCGACCACGGCTACGAGCCCCTTCCGCCCGAGGCGCTGCACCGGTGGTGGAACGAGGGCGTCGACGGTGTCGAGCACCTGGAGCACTCGCGCAGCCGCGACCACTACATCGCCTGGCAGCGGGAGCGGCTCCTGGCGATGCTGGCCGAGACCGACGTACACCCGGGCGAGTACGAGCAGATCTTCGAGAAGCTCCGGGCGGGCGCGGCTCAGCGGGTACTGGAGGCCTACCCCGAGGTACCCGACGTGCTTCGAGACCTGCGCTCCCGGGGACTGCGCCTGGCGATCTGCTCGAACTGGGACTGGGACCTCGCCGACGCCGTCGACGAGGCCGGGCTCACCGAGCTGGTCGACGTGCAGGTGTCGTCGGCATGGGCCGGGGCGCGCAAGCCCCACCCGCGAATCTTCCGGTCGACGCTCGAGCAGGTCGACGTGCCGGCCGCCGAGACCCTGTTCGTCGGCGACAGCTGGGGTCCCGACGTCGAAGGCCCCCGCGCCGTCGGGATGACCCCCGCGTATCTCGTCCGTGACGGGCACTGGCCCGACCCGGGCGCGCCCGAAGAGGTCCGGGCGACCGGCGTCGCCACGCTCGTCGACCTGCGGGGCGTACTGGACCACGTCTGACCAGCCCGTGGCGCGACGCGTCACCTCGCCGCTACGCGCCGGGGTCGCCCGACCAGGGCGGCTGCGACGACGATGAGGAATGCGCCGACGACAACCCCCGGAGTCGGCACCTCGTGCTCCACCACCCAGTCGACTGCGAACGCGGCGACCAGCTGCGCTGCGAGCATCACGAGTGTCGCCCACAGGACGCCGAGTGCAGGCGTGGCGATCGCCAGTGACAACACGACGGTGACGCCGAGGAGCCCGCCCGCGTAGAGCCACGGCTGCGCCGGCCAGTTCGGCGCGTCGACGCGCCCGCCGATTGCCACCGCCGTGACGATGGCGGCGAGCGCTGCGATCCCGACCGTCACGTTGACTGTGGTGGCGGCGAACGCATCGCCTGTCGCCGCCGCGATGCGCCCGTTGAACGCCGACTGGAAAGCGAGCCCGGCGCCGGCGGCGACCACCAGGGCCACCAGCGCCGGCGCGAACTCGCCGACGGGCCGACCGACCTGTGACACGACGACGGCGGCGGTCGCAACGAGGGCGGCCTGCATGCGTACCGTTGTCACCGGTCGCCTGCCGCCCGGCCCCACACCGAAACGGTCGACCAGCACCCCGAAGCTGATCTGGCCGGCGAAGAACGCCACCGAGAAGATCGCGACGCCGATGGTCTCGACGGCGAGTGCACCGGCGACGACGATCAGCGCGCCACCCAGGCCGGCCGTGAGGGTCCAACGCGGAACGGGCCACGACCGCAGCAACCGCAGCCTTCGTCTGGTGCCCGGTCGAAAGACCAGCACGATCGCGATCACCGTCAGGGCGGCGGCGAAGTTCACGAGTGACGCAAGGAGGGCGCTGCCGACGCGCGCGCCGAGGACGGCGTTGATCTTGGGCTGGACCGCCCCGCACACACCCGCCGTGAGCGCGACTGCGATCGCCGGCGAGGCGCCCTCTGGCGCCGACTGATCGTTCAACGCGCCGATCCCCCATGACGAGCCGGCCCGAGCTCCGCGACCGCGCGCCGCGCCGATGCTCGCGTACCCGCCCTCCACGAGGCGCAAGGAACGCCGGCTGCGTTGCGGTAACCGTGGTAGCCGAAGGGGCCGGGTTGCCCCGGCCCCTCGGCGTCGATCTCTGCGCGGTCGGCGTCAGACGACGCGGACGTTCTGCGCTTCCTCGCCCTTGCGGCCGGGGCCCACGTCGAACTCGACCGCCTGGCCCTCTTCGAGGGACCGGTAGCCGGGCATGTTGATCGCCGAATAGTGGACGAACACGTCGGGGCCGTCCTCACGGGAGATGAAGCCGTAGCCCTTCTCCGCGTTGAACCACTTCACGGTGCCTGTCGCCAACGCCTTGCTCCCTTACCTTGCTCGTGGTGCGGGAGGCGCCGGTTCGGCACGGACCCGCCTGTGCAGGCGGCACCGTACCAGTGCGGGCACCCGGAGGCGCCACCCGGGCAACCGACCTGGTCACCCGTAGTGACGGAGCTCGATCACATTGCCGTCAGGGTCGCGCACGTACAGTCCGACGCCCTCACCCCGGGCTCC
>DASUUL010000347.1:0-11534 GCA_036374115.1 Acidimicrobiia bacterium
CGGTGCTCGCGTTCACGCTGCTCTACGTGTACCTGCTCGACCGTCGCTACCGGCTCGCTGCGCTCGAGGCCGGCCGGGAGGAGCGCGACCTCGAGCGGGCGATCGCCGAGCGCCTCGCCGAGGCCGACCCCACTCCTGTCGAGGCCGGGGCGCCGCGATGACCGACGCGGGGTTCGTCTTCGCAGGCTGGGGCATCACCGCGCTGGCGGTCGCGGGGTACTGGCTGTCGCTCGTGCTCCGTACCCGCCGCGCCGAACGGTCCCGCCCGTGAAGAGTCGCGTCATCGCCGCGATCGCGGTGTGCGCGGTCGCGGTGGTCGCGATCGTCGGGCTCGCGGTCGCGCTGTCGCAGAACGTGGTGTACTTCCGCACCGTCTCGGAGGCCGTCGACGAGCGTGCCGACGGTGGCGGCGACGGACGCTTCCGCATGGCGGGGGAGGTCGTGCCCGGGTCGGTGCAGGAGACGCGCACCGGCGTGCGGTTCGAGGTGACCGACGGCGAGGCCGTCGCCGCGGTCGTGCACCGGGGTGACCCTCCCGACCTCTTCAAGGCGGGCGCGCCGGTCGTGTGCGAGGGCGACTGGGGCGACGACGACGTCTTCGACTCCGACCGGATCCTCATCCGCCACGGCAACGAGTACGAACCACCCGAGGTCGACGACTCCAAGGCCACCGGTGAGGACGCGCCGTGAGGGCGGCTCTCGGTGTCTTCGCGCTCGCGGTCGGTACCAGCGCGGCGGTAATCGGCATCGCCACCCTCGGGCTCGGGCTCTCCCGCGGCGACGAACGGCTGCTGCGCACGGGCCGGCGCTACGTGTTCGTGATCCTCGGTGCGGCCGTGCTGGCGGTGGCGGCGATGGAGTGGGCGTTGCTCACCCACGACTTCTCGATCGAGTACGTCGCCGAGAACAACGCCCGCTCGACGCCGCTGCTGTTCACGATCACCGGGCTGTGGGCGGCGCTCGAGGGGTCGATCCTGCTCTGGGCGCTCGTCCTCGGGGGCTATCTCGCCTTCATGGCCCGGCGGTTCCGCGACCGGGCGACCGACCCGCTCGTCGCCTGGGCGACGATCACGGGGCTGGTGGTCGCGCTGTTCTTCTTCGTGCTGATGCTGGGCCCCGCCAATCCCTTCACGACGCTGCCCAGCCCACCCGCCGACGGTGCCGGGCCGAACCCGCTCCTCCAGAACCACCCGCTCATGGCGTTCCACCCGCCGATGCTCTACCTCGGGTACGTCGGCTTCACCGTGCCGTTCGCCTTCGCCATCGCCGCCCTCGTCACCGGCCGCTTCGGGGAGGGCTGGCTCGCGGACACCCGCCGGGCCACGCTCGTCGCCTGGGGGTTCCTCACCGCCGGCATCCTGCTCGGCGCGTGGTGGAGCTACGAGGTGCTCGGCTGGGGCGGCTACTGGGCCTGGGACCCGGTGGAGAACGCCTCGCTGCTGCCGTGGCTGACCGGTACCGCGTTCATCCACTCGGTCATCGTCCAGGAGCGGCGGGGGATGCTCCGGGTCTGGAACCTCTCGCTCGTGATCGCGACGTTCTGCCTCACGATCCTGGGAACGTTCCTTACGCGTTCCGGGGTCATCGACTCCGTGCACTCGTTCACGCAGTCCGCGATCGGGCCCATGCTGCTCGGGTTCCTCGGATTCGTCGCCGCCGTCGGTGTGGGACTGATCGCGTGGCGGGGCGACCGGCTGCGCGCCCCGGGCCGCATCGACTCGCCCGTCTCGCGCGAGTCGGCGTTCCTCGCCAACAACCTGCTCTTCGCCGGGCTCGCGCTCGTCGTGCTGCTCGGCACGGTGTACCCGCTCCTCGCCGAGGCGCTCCAGGGCCGGCGGCTGTCGGTCGGTGAGCCGTACTTCGATCGCATGACCACGCCCATCGGCATCGGGCTCCTGTTCCTGATGGCGGCGGCGCCGGCGCTGCCGTGGCGTGCCACCAGTGGCGAGGTGCTGCGGCGGCGGCTCCTCGTCCCCGCATGGGCGGGCGCCGTCGTCATGGCGGTGGCGGTAGCGCTGGGCGCGCGCGAGCTCGCCCAGGTCCTCACGTTCGGGCTGGCGGCGTTCGCGCTCACGGGAATCGCCCGCCAGTTCTGGCTCGGGGCCCGGGCGCACGGCGTGGTCCGGGCAGTGCGGTCGAACCCGCGCCTGTACGGCGGACTCGTGGTGCACGTCGGAGTCGTGCTCATCGCGGTGGCGCTCGCGGCGTCGTCGAGCTACAGCACCAAGCGGGAGGTCCGGCTGCGTGAAGACGAGTCGGCGAGCGTCGGCCGCTACACGGTCACGTATCTCGGTTCGGACGTGGACCGTTCCGATCAGAAGACCACCGTCTCGACGCGCGTGCGCATCCGTCGCGGTGGTGACGACCTGGGCGTGTACGAGCCCGCGATCTCGACGTTCCCCAACAGCACGCAGGGCATCGGCACCCCGTCGGTACGCACCGGCGTACGCGAAGACGTGTACCTCACCCTGGTGTCGTCGCCCAACCAGCGCGGCCGGATCACGCTCGGCGTCGCGGTCAACCCGATGGTGCTGTGGCTCTGGATCGGCGGCGGCGTGATGGCGCTGGGAACGCTCCTCGCCCTCGCCCCCTCGAGGAAGCTTTGGCGTCGTCCACCTCCAACCGTTGGCGATCTTCGACGCCAAGACGTCGAGGCGCGAGAGCCGGAGCCGGTATGAGGCATACCGCGCGGTGGGCCGCGCTCGGTGTCGGGGTCGTGGTGGCGGGGCTCGCGGTGGTGCTCGCGCTCCAGGTGAGCGACGCCGAGCGCCAGTCGCGGCCGCGCAGCGAGCTGCTGGGTGATCCCGCGCCCGAGTTCACCGTCGAGACCATGGCGGGCGAAGAGATCTCGCTCGCGTCGGTGCGGGGTCGCGCCGTGATCGTCAACTTCTGGAACTCCTGGTGCACGCCGTGCAAGCAGGAGGAGCCGGCCCTCCGGGAGTTCTACGAGCGCCACCGTGACGAGGCCGACTTCCTGATGCTCGGCATCGTGCGCGACGACGAGGAGAAGCCGGCCCGACAGGCGGTCGCCGATCGCGGTCTCGAGTGGCCGATGGGTCTCGACCCTGGCGACAAGGCCGCCCTCGACTTCGGGACGCGCGGGCAGCCGGAGACGTTCGCGATCACACCCGGCGGGCTGGTGGCAGGGGTGCAGTACGGGCCCGCCACCGTGGGCGATCTCGAGGAGATGCTCGCGGCGGCGCGGGGGCAGGCGTGATCCGGCGGCTGGCGCCCTGGATCGCGCTCGGCGCCGTCGTCACCGTGACCCTGGCCGTGGTGGTGTGGCCCGACGGCGGCGATCCCTCCCCGCGGGCGCGCGCCCGAGCGCTCGCCGAGGAGTTCCGCTGCCCCGAGTGCCAGGGGCTCTCGGTCGCCGACAGCTCCGCGCCCACCGCCCGGGCCATGCGCGCCGACATCCGCGAGCGCATCGCCGCCGGCCAGAGCGACGAGGAGATACGCCAGTCGATGGTCGACCGGTTCGGCGAGTCGGTGCTCCTCAGACCCCAGGGGGGCGGCATCGGTTTCGTGGTGTGGGGCCTGCCGGTGATCGCGGTGGTGCTCGGCGCCGGCGGGCTCGCGTACGCGCTGTGGCGCTGGCGGCGCCAGCCGGCCGCGCACGCCACCGCCGCCGACGAGGCTCTCGTCGAGCGGGCCCGCTCGTGACGACCGTGCCGACCGACGAGCAGGTGGAGCGCGAGCAGCTCGAGGCCGAGCGCGACTTCATGCTGCGGTCGCTCGACGACCTGGAAGCGGAGCGCGAGGCCGGGGGGATCGACGAGGAGTCGTACCGGCGGCTCCACGACGACTACACCGCCCGCGCCGCCGCCGCCATCCGGGCGTTGCGCGACGGCGTCGACGCCCGACCGAACGCCCCGCCGCTGCCGTGGCGCCGGCGCCTGCTCGTGGGCGGGGTGATCGCCGGGTTCGCGCTCGTCGCGGCGGTGTCTCTCGCCGCCGCCCTCGGCGCCCGCCTGCCGGGTCAGACCGCCTCGGGGAACTCGCAGGCGGAGCCGTCCGGCGCCGGCATGGGCGACCGGCGCGCCGAGCTCGAAGCGGTGGTGGAGGAGAACCCCGACGACGTCGCCGCCCGCCTCGCGCTCGCCCGCTTCCTCGAGGCCGACGGCGACCTCGTGGGCGCGCTCGAGCAGTACGACGCCGTAACCGCGCTCGATCCCGACAACGCCGACGCCCTCGCCCAGGGCGGGCGGGTCCTCTACATCACCGCGACCCAGATCGCCGGCAGCGCCGAAGCCGTCGACCTCGTGAACGAGGCTCGGACGCGACTCGACGCCGCCGTGGCGGCCGACCCCGACGACGCGGACGCCCGCTACTTCCGAGCCGTGCTGCTCGCCCAGGAGCGCTTCGACGACGCCCAGGCCGTCGCCGACGCGCAGCGGTACCTGGTGCTCGCGCCCGACGGCCAGTTCGCCGAACCCGCCCGCCGGCTCCTCGCCGACCTCGGCGCCGACGTCCCGGGCGGCACCGCCCCGCCGACCACGACGACGTGAGCCCCGCGTGTACCGTGCGGGCGCGCCCGCACCCGAGGAGTCCGCCATGGCCGAGCCCCCTGCGTACGAGATCGACGACGACGCGACGTACCGCGCGACCGTCACCACCGATCGCGGCACGATGGTCATGGAGCTCGATCCGCAGCTCGCACCGAACACCGTCAACAACTTCGTGTCGCTGGCACGGCGGGGCTTCTACGACGGCCTCACGTTCCACCGCGTCGTACCCGAGTTCGTGATCCAGGGTGGCTGCCCGCAGGGCACCGGTACCGGCGGGCCGGGATACCAGTTCGCCGACGAGCCCGTGCAGGGCGAGTACACGGTCGGCGCGGTCGCGATGGCCAACGCCGGCCCCGACACGAACGGCTCGCAGTTCTTCGTGTGCATCGACGACTGCCAGCGGAAGCTGTCGAAGGACTACAACCTGTTCGGCTACGTCGTCGACGGCCTCGACGTCGCCCAGGCCACACAGGTCGGCGACGTGATGCAGTCGGTCACCATCGACGAGCAACCGCGCGGCTGAACCGGCGCGCGGCGACCGAAGCGAGTGGAACGAGCGAAGAGAGCTCGCCCAGCGAGCGAGCGGCCGCGGCGCAGGTACGCTGCGCCGCAGTGAGCGAGCGAGACAAGGTGGACGCCGGCTTGTTCGGGCCCGACAGCGTGGCCTGGCGGTTGCATGCCGATTCCACGATGCTGGTCGCGGCCATGCGCGCGCTGCTCGTGCAGGCACTCGAGCCCCGGGCGATGGCGGCGGTCGAACAGCACAGCGACTACGAGGCCGACCCCTGGGCGCGCCTCGACCGGACCGTGCGCTTCATCTTGACCACCACGTACGGCGGCACCGCCGAGGCCGAGGCCGCCGCCGGCACCGTCCGCAAGGTCCACGAACGGATCCGCGGCCGCGACGCCGTCACCGGGCGCGGGTACTCCGCAGACGACCCCGAGCTGCTGCTCTGGATCCACGCCGCCGAGGTCCACTCCGTCGTCACCACCTACCGGCGCTACGCCGCCCGCCTCTCGGAGCCGGACGCCGACCGGTACGTCGCCGAGATGGCGGTGGTGCCCGAGCTGCTCGGCCTGCCGGCGGGGATGGCACCCCGTTCGATGGGCGAGCTGCGCGAGTACCTCCGGGGCATGGGCGACCAGCTCCGGGCGACACCCGCGGCCCGCAAGGCCATGCGCACCGTCTTCGCGCCACCGATGCCGCTCCCGCTGCGCCCGCTCTGGGTCGTGCCCGTCACGGCCACGGTGGCGGTGTTGCCGCGCGTCGCCCGCCGCGAGTACGGGCTGCCATGGCTGCACCCCGCCACCCCGTCGGTGCGCGCAGGCATGTTCGGCCTCACGCGTGTGCTCAACGTCGTGTTCCCCGACGCCCCGGAGGTCCGCGCGGCGCGGGCGCGCGTGCGGGCGGCGTGAAGGGGATCGTCGGGGTCGCTCCCGCCGTCGCCCTGGTCACCGGCGCGGCGCTCGCCGCCTGTGGCGACGACGCCTCGCGAGACGGTCTGGCCGTGGTGGCCACCGGGGACACCTACGGTGAGTGGACCCTCCTCGTCGAGTACCAAGACGGCGACTGGACGGGCTGCCTCGGCCTCGATCACTACGGCGTGGTCGAGGAGTGCTTCGACCCCGCCACCGACGAGCTCGTCACCGCCGAGAGCGGCGAAGGCGCGCGCTTCGGCGCGGTTCCTCCCGGCGCCGCGCTCGAGTTCGCCGACGGCGACGAAGTCGACCTCGTCGACGATCGCTTCTTCGTCGTCGCCGACGACGCCGGGATCCACCTCGTGCGCTAGCCGTTGAGGGGGAACGCGAGCGGGATCGCGATCATCGACACGATCACCGTCAGGATGGAGAGTGGGAACCCGAAGCGGGTGAAGTCGAGGAACCGGTACCCGCCCATCCCGTACACGAGCAGGTTCGTCTGGTAGCCGATCGGCGTGAGGAACGAGCACGACGCGCCGATGAGGATCGCGATCGCGAACGGCCGGCTGGCGAGGCCCGCCTCGGCCGCGGTCGCCATCGCGATCGGGAACATGATGACCGCGGCGGCGTTGTTGCTCAGCAGCTCGGTCATCAGCATGGTCCCGACCAGCACGGCGGCGAGGATTCCGAGATCACCGAGCGGCTCCGACGCGCGCACGAGAAGGTGACCGACCTCGTCGGCCAGCCCGCTCTCGGCCATCGCCACGCCGAGTCCGAAGCTGGCCGCGATCATGAGGATGACGTCGAAGTCGATGGCCCGGCGGGCCTCCGGGATCGAGATGATCCGCCCGGCCACGAGGCCCCCGGCCGCCAGCAGCGACGCCTCCAGGAGGCCGAGCAGGCCGGTGCCGGCGACGACCACGAGGGCGAGCAGGGTCAGCTCCACCACCCACGCGTGCTCGCGGCGCACGGGCACACCTCCGTCGAGGGGCGACACCACGAGGAAGTCGTGGGTGTGCTCCCACCGCTCCCGGAACTCGTGGTCGGCGACCACGAGCAGGAGGTCGCCGACGTGCAGGCGCACTTCGCCGAGTTTGGCGGGGATGCGCTCGCCGGCGCGGTGGATGGCGAACACGGCACCGCCGTACCGGCCGCGGAAGCCGACCTCCTTCAACGTGCGGCCGGTCAGCGGCGAGCCCTCGCCGATGACGACCTCGTAGGACGCGCGGGATCCGCTGCCGACCACCGAGAAGTGGCGTTGCTCGGCCGACACGAGCCCCGGGGTGCGCTGCAGGTCGAGCACCCGCGACACGGCTCCGACGAACGTCAGGCGGTCGCCGGCGGCGAGCTCCTGGTCGGGACTCACCGGCGAGGTCGTCGTTCCGTCGCGCTCGAGCTCCAGGAGGAAGACGCCGGTGAGATTGCGCAGCCCTGCATCGGTGACGGTCTGCCCGGCCAGCGGGCTCGCGTGCGCGACCACCATCTCGAGGGTGAACTCCCGCGCCGTCTCGGTGTCGGCCTCGGCCGGTGACCGGCGGCGGGGAAGCAGCCACGGAGCCACGAGCACCATCACGGCCGCACCGGCGGCGGCCAGCGGGAGCCCCACGGGCGTGATCTCGAAGACGTCGAGCGTGTCGCGCCCCGACTCGCGCAGGAGCCCGGCCACGGTGATGTTGGTCGACGTGCCGAGCACGGTGATCACGCCGCCGAACACCGCCGCGTAGCTGAGGGGCATCAGCAGGCGCGACGGGGACCGCCCCGTGCGCCGGGCCCACCCGACCACCCGGGGGGCGAGGAGGGCGACCGTCGGCGTGTTGGCGACGAACCCCGACGCCGCGGTGGTGGGAACGACGATGCGGGCAAGGTCCCGCCGCTCGGCGGCGGCGCTGCCGTCGCCGTGGTTGCGGCCGAACACGAGCTGGGTCAGTCGCTCCAGTGCCCCGGTGGCCTCGGCCGCCCCGGCGACCACGTAGAGCGCCGCCACGATGAAGGGCGCCTCGTTCGAGAAGCCGGTGAACGCCTCGCGGGAGTCGACGACATCGGTGACGAGCAGGACCACGACCGCGGCCAGCATCACCACTGCCGGCGGGAAGCGCTCGCTGACGAGGAGCGCGACCGTGGCGACGAGCACCACCAGCGTGAGCCAGGCGTCGCCGCTCACCCGGGATCCCGGTGATCTTGGCAATTCCTACGAAGAATGTCGGGAAACTAGGGATAAGGTGGAGGCGGTGTCAAGTGTCGAGCGCCGGCCGCGGACGCACCCGCCGCCGGCCGGGGGCCAGCCATGTGGATCACACGCCGAACCGACTACGCCACCCGGGCGGTGCTGGCGCTGGCGCTCGCCGGCGGCGACCGCCCCCGCAAGATCCACGAGCTCGCCGACGACACCGCCACGCCCGTGTCGGTGCTCGAGCAGGTGCTCCCGCAGTTGCGGGCGGCCGGGATCCTGCGTTCGGAGCGGGGGCCCGGCGGCGGGTACCGGCTCAACCACCCGCCCGGGGACCTGACGCTCGAGCGCGTCGTGCGCGTGTTCGAGGGCCCGCTGGCGCCGATCGCGTGCGCCACCCGCCAGGAGCCGGAATCGTGTCCGATGGAGGTCGGATGCACACTGCGCGACACGTGGGCCGAGGTGCGTGACGCCACCATCGCGATCCTCGAGCGCACGACCTTCGCGGATCTCGCCGCCCGTGCCGGCGGCCGCTGGACCGCCCCGGCCGGCCCGGCTGTGGTCGTCAGCCCCTGAAGGGCCCGGCCGCCCCGGCGGGCGCGACCGGGAGGCCCGCCCGCAGCCAGGCCTGGAACCCCCCGTCGAGGTCGGTGGCCCGGCGGAGACCGACGTCGCGCAGCGTGGCCGCGGCCAGGCTCGACGCGTAGCCCTCGTTGCACACCACCACCACGACCCGGCCGGCATCGCCGGCCTCGGGAAGGCGGTGCGCGCTTGTCGGTGCCAGACGCCACTCGAGCACGTTGCGGACGACGACCACCGCGCCCGGCAGCTCCCCGTCGCGGCGGCGCTGCTCGGCGGGGCGGATGTCGACGACCAGCGCGCCCGCCGCCAGCGCCGCGGCCGTCTCCTCCGGCCCCGGCCGGTGGTCGAGCCGGGCCCGGGCGGCGGCGAGCAGGTCGTCGAGCGGGCACCCCACGGTCGAGCACGCTATTGCGTCGACGACCTCGGGGGAATGCCGTACGGAGGCGCTGGCGTAGCCTCTGGACGGAGACCACGCGCAAGCGACGCCGCGCACCCGACGCGAGGGAGAGGATGCCGCCATGGCAGGAACCCCCGGAGCCGCCCGGGTCGAGGGCCCGACCACGCCCATCGAGCTCGTGCAGGCCGTCTACGACCGTTACCCCCGACGCCTCGACGTCGCCCGCCGCCGGCTCGGGCGCCCCCTCACGTACGCGGAGAAGGTGCTCTTCGCCCATGCCGACGACGTCGAGACCATCGGCCTCGACCGGGGCGCCGACTACGCCGACTACCGGCCCGACCGCGTGGCGATGCAGGACGCCACCGCCCAGATGGCGCTGCTCCAGTTCATGACGGCGGAGCTGCCCCGGGTGGCGGTCCCCACCACCGTCCACTGCGACCACCTCATCCAGGCGCACCTCGGCGCCGACATCGACCTCAAGAACGCCGTCGACTCCAACTCCGAGGTCTACGAGTTCCTCCGCACCGTGTCGGAGAAGTACGGCATCGGGTTCTGGAAGCCCGGATCGGGGATCATCCACCAGGTCGTGCTCGAGCAGTACGCCTTCCCCGGCGGGATGATGATCGGAACCGACAGTCACACGCCCAACGCCGGCGGGCTCGGGATGGTGGCGATCGGCGTGGGCGGCGCCGACGCGGTGGACGTCATGGCGGGCTGGCCGTTCAACACGCGCGTGCCGCGCGTCATCGGCGTGCACCTCACCGGCAACCTGTCGGGGTGGACGGCCTCGAAGGACGTCATCCTCAAGGTGGCCGGCATCCTCACCGTGAAGGGCGGCACCGGGTCCATCGTCGAGTACTTCGGCCCCGGCGCCGAGTCGATCTCCGCCACGGGGAAAGCCACGATCTGCAACATGGGCGCGGAGATCGGCGCCACCTGCTCGATCTTCCCCTACGACGACCACTCCGCGAAGTACCTCGAGGCCACGGGGCGGGCGGCGGTCGCCGACCTCGCCACCAAGAGCGCGGAGCACCTGCGCGGCGACCCCGAGGTGGCCGACGATCCCGAGCGGTTCTACGACCGCGTGATCGAGATCGACCTCGACGCCCTCGAACCGCACCTGGTCGGCCCCCACTCGCCCGACCTCGACCGGCCGATCTCCGACGTGAAGGAGGCAGCGCGCACCGAGGGCTACCCGCTCGACATCTCGTACGCGCTGGTGGGCTCGTGCACCAACTCCTCGTACGAAGACATCGGACGTGCCGCCCACGTCGCCCGCCAGGCGAGCGCGGCGGGGCTGCGGGTGAAATCGCCACTGCTGATCACCCCGGGGTCGGAGCAGGTGCGGGCCACGATCGAGCGCGACGGCTACCTCGACGACCTCGAAGCGATCGGCGCCACCGTGCTCGCCAACGCCTGCGGCCCGTGCATCGGCCAGTGGAAGCGCGACGACATCCAGATGGGTGACCGCAACACCATCGTCAGCTCGTTCAATCGCAACTTCCCCCGCCGCAACGACGGCAACGCCGAGACCCTCTCGTTCATCGGTTCGCCCGAGACGGTGGTGGGCATGGCGCTGACGGGTCGCCTCGACGTCGACTTCGTGCGCGAGCCCATCACCGGGCCCGACGGCGCCGAGGTGCACCTCGAAGCGCCGGTGGGCGACGAGCTGCCGAGCAAGGGGTTCGACCCGGGGGAATCGGGCTTCGTCGCTCCCGCCGCCGACCCCGGTGCCGTCGACGTGGTCGTCGCGCCCGGCTCGGAGCGTCTCGAGCTCCTCGAGCCGTTCCCGCCGTGGGAGGGCACCGACCTCGCCGGGCTGCGCGTGCTGCTCAAGGCGAAGGGTAAGTGCACCACCGACCACATCTCGCCCGCGGGCCCGTGGCTGCGCTACCGCGGCCACCTCACGAACATCTCCCAGAACCTCTTCACCGGTGTGAACAACGCGTTCGCCCCCGGGGAGTCGGGGCAGGGGATCGACGTGCGTGACGGCTCGACCGTCCCGCTGCCCGACCTCGCCAAGGCCTACAAGGAGGCCGGTATCGGCTGGGTGGCCGTCGGCGACGAGAACTACGGCGAAGGGTCGTCGCGCGAGCACGCCGCCATGGAGCCGCGCTACATGGGCGGTCGGGCGATCATCGTGCGGTCGTTCGCCCGGATCCACGAGGCCAACCTCAAGAAGCAGGGAATCCTCGCGCTCACGTTCAAGGACCCGGGTGACTACGACAAGATCCGCGTCGACGACACCATCGACATCGTCGGGCTCGACGGTCTTGCGCCCGATGTTCCCGTGCACCTCGTCGTGCATCACGCCGACGGCACCACCGACGAGTTCGACACGACCCACACGATGTCGCCCGAGCACATCGAGTGGTTCAAGGCGGGCTCGGCCCTCAACGTGCTGCGACGCGGAACCGCCTGACCCCGCTTCGTCGACCTTGTTTGTGCAGTAGTACCGGCT